>NZ_VFWL01000013.1:0-170734 GCF_006442495.1 Mesorhizobium sp. B2-1-3 | reverse complement strand
CAGTCCCGTATCGTCCTCTCGGCGTGTATCCGCCTGCCGATTGTCGAGGAGATGTCGTTCGCTATATCATCCATTCGTCTATTATAGCGAAAACTAATAACTGGAAAAGAGCCTTGTCGCGACAATTTTCGCCGGCTTCTTAATCCTCCCTACACCATCCGGCCACACTCGACCTTAACCCAGTTCCTGTAGGCTCGACGTGAGGGAAAATGGGGATTGGCCTGTCCATGTATGTCGAACGCGAAGCCTCGGTCGGAGAACCGACATCGCAGGAGCGCCGCAACGCCGAACAGAACGACAGGCGCATCCTGGGCAATGTCGTGCAATGCGACGGTGCGCGCGCCACTATCAGCGCCTTTGCGGACGACGTCGACGGCGCGGTGACCGGCCTGTGGACGGTCGGCAAGATGATCTCGGTCAATCTCGGCAGCACGCGCACCGTCGGCCTGGTCTATGCGATCGGCAAGTCGGATCGCGCCTGGAACAGCGAGGGCCAGAACGCCATCGAGGTCAGCATCGAGCTGATCGGCGAAGTGCGCGACGGCGCCGAACCCGGCTCCAAGCCGATCTTCGACCGCGGCATCACCACCTATCCCCATATAGGCGCCATCGCGCACCGCATCCGCAGCCGTGACCTGCAGGCCGTCTACGATCTGGCCGGGCGTCATTCGATCACCATCGGCTCGCTGTCGCAGGACGAGGCGATCGCCGCCAACATCGCCATCGACGACACGCTGGCGCGCCACTTTGCCATTGTCGGCACCACCGGCGTCGGCAAGTCCACCGCCGTCTCGCTGCTGCTGCGCAAATCGATCGCGGCGCGGCCGGATCTGCGCATCCTGATCCTCGATCCGCACAATGAATTCGCCGCGTCGCTGCCCGAATATTGCGTCAAGGTCGATTCCAAGACGCTCGACCTTCCGTTCTGGATGTTCCGGCTCGAGGAATTCGCCGAGGTTCTATTTCGCGGCCGCGAGACCGTGCCCGACGAGATCGATGCGCTGCGCGACCTCATTCCGCTCGCCAAAAACCTCTATCGCAACCCCAATTCCGGTGCCTATCTCAGGCGCGGCAGCGATGCGCTGACCGCCGATACGCCAGTGCCCTACCGCATTGCCGATCTGCTCAAGCAGATTGACGAGCGCATGGGCATGCTCGAAAGCAAGAACGAGCGCCCGACGCTCAAATCGCTGAAGACGCGCATCGAATCGGCGGCAGCCGATCCGCGCTACCGTTTCATGTTCAACTCGCGCCTGATCGAGGACACCATCCACGAGACGATCGGCAACATCTTCCGCGTGCCGCATAACGGCCGCCCTGTGACCTGTTTCGAAATGGCCGGCATGCCGTCCGAAGTGGTCAATTCCGTCTGTTCGGTGCTGGCGCGCCTGGCGTTCGACCTTGCGCTGTGGAGCGAGGGCAAGCTGCAGCTCCTATTGCTGTGCGAAGAAGCGCATCGCTACATGCCGGCCGATGCGCGCCTCGGCTTCGCGCCGACAAGGCACGCGCTGTCGCGCATTGCCAAGGAAGGCCGCAAATACGGCTGCTATCTCGGCGTCGTCACCCAGCGCCCGGGCGAACTCGACCCGACCATCCTGTCGCAGTGCTCGACCTTTTTCGCCATGCGGCTCGCCAATGAGCAGGACCAGGCGATCATCCGCTCGGCCATCGCCGACTCGTCCGCCTCCACGCTCGCTTTCCTGTCGTCCATGGGCCAGCGCGAAGCGATCGCCTTCGGCGAAGGCGTGGCGACGACGATGCGGCTGAAGTTCGAGAGACTGCCGGCTGAACTGATCCCCGGCACGGCAAAGCGCGAACAAGCCATGTCGTCGAAAACCGGAGACGATGTCGATTTGGTGACGATCGTGGAACGGCTTCGCAACGTTCCAAAGCCGCAACAGCAGGCGATGGCCTTTGCCGAAGTGGTCGATTCTGGCCGCCAGGCCGGCGATCCCGACTACCGCAAGCCGCCGGCCGCACGCGTGCAATCGGACGATGATTTCGACATGCGCTACGGCCTAAAGCCCGCCACCTTCGGCATGCGCCCCCAGAACGATTGAGCCTGCAAGCTCTCTGACGACCGGCCGGGAAGCCGCACACAAGCTTCCAAAGGCTTCACATCATCGAACCAGCTTGGTCAAATCCCGAAAGGGAATTCATCAGGCCGGATTGAATGGCGTGGTTTCGAGAAGCCGGAGCGGAGCGGACATTCAGTCCGTGAGCACCGGAAGTCGAAAAAGCCGCGTCAGGCAACCGGCCTCGTGAATTCTTCTTCGGGATTTCAGGCGCAGACGCGGTTGCGGCCTTGCCTCTTGGCCTCGTAGAGCTGGCGGTCGGCGCGGCGATAGAATTCTTCCGCCGTCTCCTTGCGGTCCCAGACGGCAAGGCCGACGCTGGTGGTGATCTTGAGCCGGACATTGCCCGAAAGAACCGACATGTTGGCGATCGCCTTGCGGATACGCTCGGCGAATTTCGACAACAATTCCGCCTCCATGTTGGGCGTGACCACGGCGAATTCCTCGCCACCCAATCGCGCCACCACGTCATGGTAGCGCGTCATGTCCTTGAGACAGCTGGCGACGGCCTTGAGTACCTCGTCGCCAACGTCGTGGCCATGTGTATCGTTGACCTGCTTGAAATGATCAAGGTCGAGGATCATCAGCCCGACGGGTTTCTCGATGCGCTTGAACTCCTCGAGATATTCCTTCAGCGCGTCGTCGAAATAGCGCCGGTTCTGCATGCCGGTCAGGCTATCTGTCAGCGCCGCATGTTCGAACGTCTCGGAGCGGGCGCTCAGTGACACGGTCATGGCCCGCAGCTTGCCTTCCTCCGTCGCCTGCCTGCGGATCAGCGGGTAGATGAAGAAGATGCCGAAGAACAGCGCGGTCGCGAGCAGCACGCCCGTCGCGAAAAGCAGCTTGTTGAGGTAGATGACCTTGTCCAGGCCGGAGGCCGTGTGCAGTTCGGTGGCAAAGGATTGCAGCAGTCCATAGGCATGCAGCGTCACCAGGCCGGCGGCCAGGATCACGAAGATAAAGACGAAAAACGCCGATTCCGCCTTGTGGAAACGCATCTGCTCCCCGATGGAAAAATGCCCATCGACCTTATGGCATGGCGGGCCTTACGGAGGGTTAATTTGGACAACCACAACGAGAACCTTTCCGTGAAGGAAAGGCTTTCTAGGTTGCATTAGCAACAAGCGTTTGGATCGTGGTTTCGATATCGTCACCAGGATGCAATCTTTGCCATTCCGGTCCTAGCTGGTGCCGAAACCAGGTCGTCTGCCGCTTGGCATATTGCCTGGTTGCGATCTTGGCGCGCTCAATCGCCTCGGGAAAACCCGATTGTCCGGCCATCGCCGCTTGCAGTTCGCGAACGCCGATCGCCTTCATCGCCGGCAATTGCGGATCGAGACGAAGCGATGCGAGTTGCCTGACTTCGTCCAGTGCGCCCTTGGCCAGCATCTGGTCGAAACGCCTTTCGATGCGTCCGACCAGCGCGGCCCGGTCCGGCTCGATGACAAAGAAGCGGGCCGTCTGTCTGTCGATGAGCGGCCGGCCCCGCGCGGCCTGCCAGTCCAGGATCGAGCGGCCGGATGCGTCGAGCACTTCGAGCGCCCGCACGATGCGCTGGCTGTCCGTGGGCTTCAACTGCATGGCAGCCCTGGAATCCTCGCGCAGCAGGATGCCATGTAGTTTGACGGCGCCTTGCTCCTTCAACTCGTAGCGCCAACGGTCGCGTACCTGCCGCGGAATGTCGGGCATTTCCGAAATGCCCTCGGCCAAGGCGCGAAAGTAAAGGCCGGTGCCGCCGACGAAGATCGGTCGCCGCGAGAGCGCGCCGTCTTCGATCAGCCTCGTCACGTCGCGCAGCCACGCCCCGGTCGAGTAGGCGGTGCCGGGATGGACATGCCCATAGAGATAATGCGGTGCCCGAGCGAGGTCCGCCGCCTCCGGCCGGGCAGTCAACACGTCGAGAACCGAATAGGCTTGCATGGAATCGGTGTTGACGATCACGCCGCCTATACGTTCGGCCAGGTCGAGCGCCAGCGCCGACTTGCCGCTGGCGGTCGGCCCGGCTATCAGGATCGCATTCTTCACGCGGCCTTCGCCCGCATCCGCACCGGAATTATCGATGCCGCTTATCGCCACGCTTGTTTCCCATCCCGCCGATCGTGCCTTGTCACCATCGCTTGCGAATATGGCCTCACGGTCGGTGGGCGCAAGCACTGTTCGCTGGATGGCCGGAGACATTGCCTGCGATCTCGCACTGCCGGCGAATGCACAAGCCGACGAGGCGACCGCCAATCTGCGCGCGGCGCTGGCCGCCGAGCCGATCGACGTGATCGTCCAGCAGTCGGCAACGCGCCGCAAGAAGATCCTCATCGCCGACATGGATTCGACCATGATCGACCAGGAATGCATCGACGAGTTGGCCGACGAGATCGGCGTCAAGGAGCACGTCGCGGCGATCACCGCACGATCGATGAATGGCGAGGTCGCCTTCGAGCCCGCCCTGCGCGAGCGCGTGGCGTTGCTCAAGGGGCTCGATGCGGCCGTGGTCGATCTGATCGTTGCCAACCGGTTGACATTGGCCTCCGGCGGCCGCGCGCTGGTGCGGACGATGCGGGCCAACGGCGCCTGGACCGCACTAGTCTCGGGCGGCTTCGAGGTCTTCACCTCACGCATCGCCGCCATGCTCGGCTTCCATGAAAATCGCGCCAACCGCCTGCTCGAACAGGATGGCCTGTTTGCCGGGTTGGTCGGCGAGCCGATCCTAGGCCGCGCCGCCAAGGCCGAGGCGCTGATCGAGATCACTGCGCGTCTCGGCCTCACCCCGGCCGATGCCATTGCTGTCGGCGACGGGGCCAACGATCTCGACATGATCCGCCTTGCCGGCACCGGTGTTGCGCTGCATGCCAAACCGATGGTGGCCGCGCAGGCAAAGGTTCGCATCGACCATGGCGACCTGACCGCATTGCTCTATCTGCAAGGCTACAGGCAGGAAGAGTTCGTCCAATGAAACCAATGCGCACCGAGCGCCTGATCCTGCGCAACTGGGAGGATTGTGACCGCGAGTTGTTCCATCGCATCAATTCCGACGAACGCGTGATGGAGTTCTTCCCCTTCCGTCGCGACCGTGCCGCAGCAGACGCCAAGATGGACGAACTGCGCGCCATCATCGATCGGGACGGCTATGGCTTTGCCGCCGCCGAGGTCGCTGCATCAGGTCAATGCATCGGCTTTGTCGGTATCACCGGGACCGACCATCTGCCGTTCCTTCCCGCCGGCACCGTTGAGGTCGGCTGGCGGCTGGCGCCCGAATTCTGGGGCAAGGGTTATGTCACGGAAGCTGCCGAGGCATGGCTGGCCTACGGCTTCGAAAAACTCGGCCTTGGCGAGATCGTCTCCTTCGCGGTCGAGAACAACCGCCGCTCCACTGCCGTCATGAAGCGCCTCGGCATGACCGCCGATCCCTCGGCCAACTTCGACCACCCCGGCATTCCCGACAGCCACCCGGAGCTGAAAAGGCATGTGTTCTACAGGCTGACGAGCGCGGATTGGCGGAAGAATCGTCGCTGATCAATGCCTGTCAGGTGGAAATTCGTCGCCGGACTGTGGCGATCTGTCTGCGACCCGCCCCAGCATTTTCGCGAAATCGCCCGGTGACGCGTCGCCGGCACGACGACGCAGGAAGTCAGCTGCCGCTTCCATTGCCCCGACCTTTTGCGCCACAGCCGACGCAATCCATTGATTGAGCGACACGCCATCGGCCTTCGCGAGGCGCGCGGCTGCTTCCTTAACCGACTGTGGCAGTTTCAGCGGATAAGTCGCTTTGCTCATGTACGAAGTCCTTCCAAGAACTCGGCCGGGCTCACAAGCAGTACATCAAAACGGCCTGCCGCAGCTAGGAAGTCCCGGCGATTGTGAGTCACCAACGCATTGGCCCGGCCGTTGATCGCTGCTTCAAGCACCATCTCATCCTTCGGATCGTTCAATTGCGGCCGCCAGAGAAAGTGCAGCTCGACCGGCTCAGCCAGCAATGCAAAGCCGGCCAGCAAACGGCCCAGATCCGGCGCGGACAACCCGTGAGCCGCCACCTGCTCGGGTCTGGCCAGCACGGTTTCATATTCAAGAAACAGCGCTGTCGTCACTAATGGGCGAATTTGCCGATCCGCAATCAGCTGCAGGATGGCGAAAGACGCGCCATTCCTGCTTCGCAAGCCTGCCGTCAAAACGTTTGTGTCCAGTACGATCCGCCTCACAAGTCAAAATAGTACATCCCATGGGATGTTACAATATGACCATCGTTAGCGATCCTCAGTCCATCCGGATCGTCACAAACCTCAGCTCACCGGTCTTGGACGCCAGCATCAACAGTGCGTTCTTGCGTCCCTGCTCCTTCAGCGCGCCGATCCGGTCCATCACATCCTTGGGCGTGGCAACCGATTCCTGTGCAATTTCGGTGATCACCTCGCCCGGCTGGATGCCGCGTTCAGCCGCGGCCGAATCCTTGGCGACATCGGTGATGACGACGCCCGAAACATCGGCGGCGATGCTGAACTTCTTGCGCGTATCGTCGTTCAATTCGCCGACGGTCATGCCGAGCACCGAGGCCGTCGAAACCGCCGGCGCCTTGTCGCCTTTGTCCTGGTCGGTGTTGCCGTTTTCGCCGCTGGCGAGCTTCTCGCTGTCCTCGAGCCGGCCAAGTGTTACCTTCACCGTTTGCTCGACACCCTTGCGCACGATCAGCACGTCGACCGCCTTGCCGACCGGGCTCTCCGCGACCACACGCGGCAGGTCGCGCATTTCGTGGATGTCCTTACCGTCGAACTTGATGATCACGTCGCCGGCCTGGATGGTGCCGTTGTCGACCGGTCCACCCTTGATGACGCCGGCGACCAGCGCACCCTTGGCGGTCGCCATGCCGAGGCTCTCGGCAATGTCGTCGGTCACCGGCTGGATGCGCACGCCAAGCCAGCCGCGCCGCGTTTCGCCATATTGGCGCAGTTGCTCGACAACGCCCGATGCGAGCTGCGAGGGGATGGAGAAGCCGATGCCGATCGAGCCGCCGGACGGCGAAATGATCGCCGTGTTGATGCCGATGACCTCGCCGGCGCTGTTGAACAGCGGCCCGCCCGAATTGCCGCGGTTGATCGCGGCATCGGTCTGGATGAAGTCGTCATAGGGGCCTGAATTGATGTCGCGGTTACGCGCCGAGACGATGCCGACCGTGACCGTGCCGCCGAGGCCGAACGGATTGCCGATCGCCATCACCCAGTCGCCGACGCGCATCTTGGTGGAATCGCCGAACTTCACCGCCGTCAGCTTGTGGCCCTTCGGATCGACCTTGAGCACCGCGACATCGGTCTTGGTGTCGGTGCCGACCAGCGTCGCCTTCAGCGTGACTCCATCGGAGAAATTGACCTCGATATCGTCGGCATCGGCGATGACATGGTTGTTGGTGACGACGATGCCCTGCTCGGCGTCGATGACGAAACCGGAGCCGAGCGACTGCACTTTCTGCGAGCCATTGTCCTTGTCGCCGCCACGGTTCTTGAAGAAATCGTCGAAGAAATCCTGGAACGGCGAGCCTTCGGGAAGCTGCGGCATCGGCACCGCGCCCGGACCTTCCGTGCCCTTCACCGTCTGCGACGTCGAGATGTTGACCACCGCGCCGAGCAGGCCTTGCGCCAGGTCGGCCACCGAAGCAGGCCCGTCGGCGGCCATTGTCGGCGTCACGAAGGCCGGAACGGCCACGGTGCCCAGAAGAAGCGCTGCCGCGCCAGCGACGAACGTGCGTCGAGCCGCGCGCAAAAGGGTGTTGGATGTCATCGAGAAGCCTCCCGGCACTTCTGAAAGAGAAAAGCGCTTCGACGGAAACGCCGTGTCGCGCCATGATGGCAAGAAATAGGGCACGTTTGCGGCTATGGCTATTGGCAGAGTGTAAATCCCGCGTTTTTGCACACCCCCTAGCCGCCGCGGATCAGCCAGACGATACCGACGCCGGCGGCAATCGCCACCAGCCCGGCGATCCGCAATGCGTTCTCCGGCAACGACAGCACCTCAGCCGCCAGTTTCCTGGCGAAACCGGGAAAGCCGCCATAGACCAAGCCCTCAATGACGAGGACCAGGCCTATTGCCGCGAAGAAATCCTGCACCGGCCGCTACTGGCCGGTGCCGGGCGAAGTTGCGGGTGCGGTCGCCGGTGCGGCAGGAGGTGCCGGTTGCGGAGCCGCCGGCCTTGCCGGCGCCTCCTTTCCGTCAGGGTCGCGGAAGAAACGGAAGAACTCCGAATTCGGCGACAGCACCATTGTCGTGCCGGTGTTGTCCAGCGCCGTGCCATAGGCGTTCATCGACCGGTAGAAATCGAAGAACGCCGGATCGCGCTGATAAGCCTCGGCAAAGGTGGCGCTGCGCTGCGCCTCGCCCTCGCCGCGCAGGATTTCGGACTCCTTCTGCGCTTCCGCGATGATCTCGACCACCTCACGGTCGGCGCGGGCCTTGATGCGCTGCGCCGCCTCGTTGCCGCGCGCCCTCAGCCTTTCGGCCTCAGCCAGACGTTCCGCCTTCATGCGATCGAAGGTCTGCTGCGAGACTTCGGCGGTGAGGTCGGTGCGGCGGATGCGGACATCCTCGATCTGCAGGCCGAGCGAGGTGGCGTCGGGCCGTAGCTGATCGCGCACTTCGCGCATCATCACAGCGCGCTCCTCCGAAAGGGCGGCCTCGAAGTCGCGCAGACCGTAGACGCGGCGCAAGGCAGCGTCGAGACGCGTCCTCAGCCGCGCTTCGGCGAGCTCGATCTGGCCGGATACGGCGGCACGGAAGACACGCGGATCCGAGATGCGGTAGGCGATGAAGGCATCGACCTCATAGAACTTGCCGCCCGAGACCTGGACGCGGATGTTGTCGAGGTCGAAGCGCAGCACCCGATTCTCGATCAACTGCACGGTGTCGGCGTCGAAGAACGAGAACGGCGCCTTGAAGTAGATGCCGGGCTCGGTCTTGACGTCGACGATCTCGCCGAACCTCAGCACCAGCGCCTGCTGGCGCGCATTGACCACGAAGACTGACGAATAGAGCAGGAACAGGATGACCGCCGCGATGACGACGATGACGGGGAGACGGTTGGCCATCACTGGTTACCTCCCGTCGTCGCGCCAAGCGGGGCCGGAGCCGGCGCTTTCTGCTGCAATGCCGGCAGCGGCAGATAGGGGACGACCCCCTGCCCGTTGCCTTGCTCGACGATCACCTTGCCGGAGTCCTTCAGCACCTTCTCCATCGTTTCCAGGTAAAGCCGCTTGCGCGTCACGTCGGGCGCCTTGGCATATTCGTCATAGACGGAGATGAAGCGCTGGGCCTCACCTTCGGCCTCCTGCACCACCCGGTTCTTGTAGGCGGCCGCGTCTTCGCGGACCTGTGCGGCCTCGCCGCGTGCCTGGCCGAGCTTCTGGTTGGAGTACTGGTTGGCCTGCTCGACGAACTTATCCTCGTCCTGCTCGGCGCGCTGCACCTCGTCGAAGGCGTCGGCGACCTCACGCGGCGGCGCCGCGTCCTCGATCGAGATGGCGTTGACCTGAAGCCCGGCCTTGTAGCCGTCGAGCGTGGTCTGGATGATCTCACGCACCGAAGCCGCTATGCCCTGGCGGTCGTCACGGAAGATGTCCTGCGCCGGCCTGCGGCCGACGGCCTCGCGCATCGCGCTCTCGGCGACCTGCCTCAGCATGCCGTCCGGGTCGGAGACGTCGAACAGATAGGCGCGGGGATCGGAGACCTGATAGGCGACCGAGAACTGCACGTTGACGATGTTCTGGTCGCCCGAAAGCATCAGCCCCGACGTGTTGCCGCTGGACGCGCCACCGCCAATGTCGACGAGCTGCTCGGAAATCTTGGCCGTTTCGACGGTTTCGAGCGGCCACCAGTGGAAATGCAGGCCGGGCTGCGACAGCTCGGCCTTCGGCTTGCCGAAGCGCAGCTCGACCGCGACCTCATCGGGCTGCACGGTGTAGACTGCCTGGAACGCCCATAGCACGACCAGCGCCGCACCGATCAGCCCGAATATGGCCGGACTGGCGCCGCCACCGCCGGGCAACGCACGCCGCAGCCTGTCCTGGCCACGGCGGATGATGTCCTCGAGGTCGGGAGGCGAGCCTTGCGGTCCGCTTGGCCCCTTCGGTCCCTGCCCCCAGGGTCCCTGATTGTTGCCGCCGCCGCCCCATGGGCCGCCGCCACCGCCACCTTTGTCGTTCCAGGGCATGAATGTCCTTTCGCTTGGAATTCCCTCAAGCGCCGGAATTTCGGCGCAAATCCAGTCTTGTTCTTCTATAGGGACGCCACGGCATGCTTTCAACGCGATGCTCTGCCGGCATCATCGGTTTTGGGCCGGTCGCGACCCTTTGTCGTCTTTAAACGCCTTTTTTCTTTCAATGGCTCTCGCGGCGTCGCTCGTAAACCGTATAGCGCGTCGCGTGGCTGTCCTTTTCGCCGACCGGGATCTCCTGCGAACTGACTTCGCGCCAGCGTTTCGGATCGATCGGCGGGAAATGCGCGTCGCCGTCGACAGCGGCCAGCACATGGGTGACATGCAGCCGGTCAGCGAGCGGTAGCGCCTGCGCATAGATTTCGCCGCCGCCGATCACGCAGACCTCGTCCACCCCGCTCATGCAGCGCCCCCGCACATCAGCCAGCTGGATCGCGTTCTCAAGCGTATGCGCCACCTCGACGCCGTCGGCGCGCCAGGTCTTGTCACGGGTAACAACGATGTTCAGCCTGCCCGGCAGCGGCCGGCCGATGCCTTCATAGGTCCTGCGGCCCATGATGATAGGCTTGCCCATCGTGTCTGCCTTGAAGCGCTTGAGATCGGTGGAAAGCCGCCAGGGCAGTCCCCCGTCCCGCCCGATAACGCCGTTCTCGGCGATGGCGACATAGATTGCCACGTGCATCAGTTGCCGTTCCCATTGTCGGATGGATCGAGGATAAGGATGTCGATGTCGCGCTCTGGATAGAAGTCCTCAGCCGTCATCTCGAAACTCGTCGGCCCGACCTTCCTGACATTGTCGCCGCAGAACGAGACCAGGGCTTTGGGATTGCCCTTGTCGACGGTCAGCTTAAACTTGCCGATGCTGCCGGCCGCCCAGTTGCCGCCGGTGGTCAGGATGTAGGCGATGCGGCTCTCGTAATATTTTGGATAGCCGTCGGGATCGTTCTTGGCAGCCTTGCGCACTGCGTTCTCGAACGTGTCGTCCATGCAGTAGCGGGACTTGTAGGCGGCGTACTGTCCCTGGAACTTGCCGTCGTAGAAGAAGCTGACCGACGAGGTGCCGCCGACGCTCGGTTTGTAGCGGTGGGAAACGTGGACGTCCTTGTTGGCCGGAAAGGTCGAGCGCCACCAATAGGTCGAGCGCAATTGCCAGAACGGTGCATAGTTGGGTTTCGCGCCAGGGCTGTCATCGACAGTGTCCTCGATGATGATGCCGCGGGTGACCCAGTCGTCCGCCACCGTTTGCGGCAGCTTCGCGAGCGCCGCCTTTGCCGCTTCGCCGAATGGGTTGAAAGGCACGTTCTGCGCCTTCAGGTCGGCACCGATGTCGATGCCGAGCGCGAACGCCTTCTGCTCGAGCTCAGGCTTTGCCGCCACGCCGTCGATCGTCACCTCGAAGCCAAGGAAATTGTCGCTCTGGTTTTCGGGGATCGCCGGCATCTCCTCGGGATCGCCGGAGATGTCGGGCATTGGGAAGGCGACGATCGCGTCGACGTCCTTATCGGTGTTGTTGTGGAACACGTAATCCACGGTCACCTTTTCCGGCGAGATGAAGAGGTCCTCGCTCTGCATCGCCACGGCATCGCTGCGCGACAGCACCAGGCCGCCGGTGCCGAGTTCGGCAACGGAATCATTGGCGAACGCGGGTGCGGCCGACAAGGCCAGCACCGCCGTCAGAACATATCGCAACATGAAAGCCCCTCGGCGAGAATGTCGCGACGACCCTAGCGGTTTCAACGTGGCGTTTCAAAGCCCTTCCGCATCCGCGCCACGCCAGTCTGGACTAAAGGGTTGCGATCGGGCAGGAGTTCGCTTCATGCGCAAGCTTCTCGTCATCGGCATCGGCGCCGGCAATCCCGACCATATGACCGTGCAGGCCATAGACGGCCTCAATCGGGCCGACGTGCTGTTCATCCCCGACAAGGGTGCGAAGAAGAACGATCTTGCCGAACTGCGCCGTCACATCTGCGACCGCTTCGTCACCAACCCGAATTCACGCCGCGTGGAATTCGACGTGCCCGTGCGGGCCGAACCGGCGCCTTCCTATCGCTCGACGGTCGATGACTGGCACGAGGCAATCGCCGCCATCTATGAAGACCTGATCCGCGAAGAGATCGCCGCGGATGGTTGCGGCGCCTTCCTGATCTGGGGCGACCCCTCGCTCTACGACAGCGCGCTGCGCATCCTGGAGCGCGTACGCCTCAGGGGCAACGTCGCCTTCGAACTGGAGGTTATTCCCGGCATCACCGCCATTCAGGCGCTCGCCGCCAGCCACGCGACAGCGCTGAATCGCATCGGCGATTCCATCCTGATCACCACCGGCCGCCGGTTGACGGAAGAAGGCATGCCGCAGAATGCCGGCAGCGCCGTCGTCATGCTTGACGGCAAATGCGCCTTCAACACGCTCGCCGACCAGGATCTTTTCATCCAATGGGGCGCTTATCTCGGCACGCCGGACGAAATCATCGTCTCCGGCCGCCTAGGCGACGTCGGCGCCGAAATCGAAAAGCGCCGCGAGCAAGCTCGCAGGGAAAAAGGCTGGATCATGGATACGTACATGCTGAGGAAGGTAGGGGAGTAGGGCAGTAAGGCAGTAAGTGAACGAGACATCAGGAGCCGGAACACAAGAAAGCACACAAAAATTCGACGCGCCCGAGTTGGTCTGCCCTACTGCCCTACTGCCCTACCCCTCCTCAATCTCCGCCTGCAACGCCTCCATATGCGTCGCGGCCGCCGAAGCCGCCGCGCGTTCGATGGCGCGGAAACGGCTGACCACGGCCAGGCCCACCGCCGTCAATTGTGCGCCGCCGCCCTTGCGGCCGCCGGTCTGCGCGGCCACCAGCGGCTTGCCGAACACCCGGTTCATGTCCTCGACCAAGTCCCACGCATGCTTGTAGGACATCTCCATGCCGCGCGCGGCGGCCGAGATCGAACCGAAGGCGGCGATCTGCTCCAGCAATTCGATCTTGCCCGGCCCGATGCGCCCGTCGGGGTCGAGATTTATCCGCAAGCTCAGCGACGGCATTGTCTTCCTCCGCGATCACGCCCGCCATGTTAGAGCGTCCCTAGCCGCCTCGCTATTCCAAATCGATATAGCGCAGAGACCCGCTCGCCGTCTCAGCCGTCCGCCTCCGCGGGCAGCCCGCCCCCGGTGTTTGCCTGGTCGAAACTCACCGTCTTGATCACGGCGAAGACCTGTCCGCCGAGCCGCAGCTTCAGAACCTGCCGCGACTGTTCGGTGACCCGTGCCAGCACGGTCGCGCCGTTGCAGTCGATACCGATCTCGACCGTCGGCCCCTCGCCCGGTCTGATCGCGACGATCGTGCCGGCCAGGATGTTGAGCGCGCTGAGACCAGACGGCCGTTCGGTGGCGATCATGACGTCGCGCGCGCGGATGCGTATGCGCACCGGCGCGCCCACCGTCGCCGCCAGCTTGGGCACGCGTATCTCGCCGGCGTTCGAGCCAAGCACCGTCATGCCGAAAACCTCGTCATGCTGCAGTACGCTGGTGTCCAGCACCGCGCCGCCCTCGCCGCGCTCCTCCGCCGGCAGAAGGTCCAGCCTTTGCATGACAGCCGTGGTCGGGCCGCTGGCGGCAAGCTTGCCTCGCGCCAGCATCACCACCTCGCTCGCCAGCCGCGCCACCTCGGCGATCGAATGGCTGACATAGACGATCGGGATCTTGGTCTCGTCGCGCAGGCGCTCGACATAGGGCAGGATTTCGGCCTTGCGCGCCTCGTCGAGCGAGGCCAGCGGCTCGTCCATCAGCAACAGCCGGGGGCTGGCGAGCAGCGCCCGGCCGATCGCGACGCGCTGCCTCTCGCCGCCCGAGAGCTTTGCCGGCCGCCGCGCCAGCAGCGGCTCGATGCCGAGCAATTCGACGACGGCGTCGATCTCGGCATAACGCTCCGCCGCCGGCGTGAACCAGCGGCCGTAGCGCAAATTGCTCGCCACGCTCATATGCGGAAACAGACGCGCGTCCTGGAACACCATGCCGATCCGGCGCCTGTGCTTCGGCACGAAAATGCCCTTGGCGGTGTCGACCAGCACACGCCCATCGATCTCGATGCGTCCCTGATCGGGCCGGATCAACCCGGCAATCATATTGATCAGCGTCGTCTTGCCCGAGCCAGAGGGCCCGAACAGCGCCGTCAGCCGCCCGGCGCTCTCGAAGCGGATGTCGAGCGGGAAATCGCCGAGCCGATGGCGGATGTCGACAAGGACCGTCATTCGATGTCCATCCGCCGGCCGACGCGCCGCGCCAGCACTTCCGAGGCCACCAGGGCGGCCATCGAGATGACGATCGAGATCAGCGTCAGCCGAAGCGCGCCGGCATCGCCGCCCGGCACCTGGGTGAACGTGTAGATTGCCGACGGCAGCGTCTGCGTCTCGTTCGGGATGTTGGAGACGAAGGTGATCGTCGCTCCGAACTCGCCCATCGCCTTGGCGAAGGAGAGGATGGCACCGGCGATCAGCCCGGGCAGGATCAGCGGCAAGGTGATGGTGCCGAACACCCATGGCGGGCTGGCGCCGAGCGTTCCGGCCGCCGCCTCCATCTTGCGGTCGACGGCCTCGATCGACAATCGGATCGCCCGCACCATCAGCGGAAAACCCATGACGCCGCAGGCAAGAGCCGCACCCGTCCAGCGAAAGGAAAAGACGATGCCGAAATGCTCGGCCAGGAATGCGCCGGCCGGCCCGCGCTTGCCGAAGGTCAGAAGCAGGAGATAGCCGGTCACCACGGGCGGCAGGATCAGCGGCAGATGCACCAGCCCGTTGAGCAGCGTCTTGCCCCAGAATCGGCCGCGCGCCAGGAGCAGCGCTATCGCTATGCCCGGCGGCAGGCTGGCGATCATCGCCACTGTCGCCACCTTGATGGACAGCCGGACCGCATTCCATTCGTCGGGAGTGAGGTCCAGCAGCCAGTTCATGCGCAGGTGGCTATCCTAGTTGACAGGCGCAAGGACCGTGAAACCCTGCTCCTTGAATAGATCCGATGCCTTTGCCGTCCGCAGGCACTTCAGGAAGGCAGGCGTGTCCTTGTCCTTCGAATCAGCCGTTTGGGCAACCGGATAGATGATCGGCGGATGTGAATCCTCGGGGAAAACACCAACCACCTTGACGCCCTTTTCGGCATGCGCGTCCGTGGCATAGACGATGCCGAGAGCCGCTTCGCCCGTCGAGACCAGCTTGAGTGCCGCACGCACATTCTCGGCCTGCGCCACCTTGCCCTCGACCGAGGACCAGACGCCGAGCGATTCAAGCGCGGCCTTGCCGTATTTGCCAGCCGGCACAGCCTTGAGGTCGCCCATGGCGAGCTTGCCGTCGCCGACCAGCTTGGCCAGATCAAAACCCTTTTCGATCTTGGCTTCAACGCCCGAATCCTTCGGCGCCACCAGCACGATCTGGTTGCCGAGCAGCTTCACTTCGGTATCGGGCTTGGTCAGCTTCCTGTCGGAAAGATACTTCATCCAGTCGAGATCGGCCGAGATGAAGACGTCCGCCGGCGCGCCGCTTTCGATCTGCTTGGCGAGCGCCGAACTCGCCGCGTAGGAGATGGTCGCCGCTTCGCCGACATCTGCCGCGCAGGCCTTGTTGACCGCGTCGAGCGCGTCCTTGAGGCTGGCGGCCGCAAACACCACGACCTCGTCTTGCGCGCGCGCCGCCGGCATTGCTGCCGTCCACGCCGCCGCGAAGCCACCAATGGCGACCGCCGCCACTGCAAAACCGTTGCGCGTCATGAAGCTCTCCCTGAGTTGGCATCCGGCCTGCTCGAAGCCTGCCATCCGATATATCCGGATGAATATAACAAGGAAAGGTTTTTCGCCCATCGTCGCCATTGAATGCGCGGCGTCATCGCGACCTGCGATAGACCAGCACGGATACAGCGAAAGGCAGACGAAGACGTCACAAGAAAATCGGCGCCCGTTGCCCTCGACGGAACCAAGGCTGAAATCTTCTAAAGCGCGTCGTTCCCCCAAAACTGCGGTCACTTTTGGGCGACATAGCTGTCGCCGCCGTGATCTATTGGGAGAGGCGAGACAATGTCTAAATGCAGATAAGTGTGTGTCGAAACGAGCCTTCCGGCGTCTTCACCATCCGCACTTTGCAGACATACCGCGTCTCGCTTGATATGGCGCTTGCGGGAAGGTCATTCCCCTCTGCGTCAGCGGGCTTGCAAGTCGCGCGGGGACAGTTTGGCGGCTTCGCAGCTGGATCGTCGCAGAACGGCTTCATGCTGTTGTTGATGCATTCACACCCGCACTCGGCAAATGCGTGGGCATTGAAAGCGAAGACAAAGACGAGCGCAAATACCGCTGCTGACAGTCGCATGGACGCCTCCCCGGAAATCTCCTGGCCTGAGGGTAAGGTCGACCGATCTTGTCGAAAAGATATCAAAACGACGTACCGGCGAGGCACCACCATCGCCACGGCCTCGAGACATCAAGGTCGGCAAGGTTGCGCCAGCGGTTCAGACCGCGATCGGCGCCTTGATCGTCGCGTCGGCGACATAGTTTTCCAGCCGGAAATCCTCGAAGCGGAAGGCGAAGAGATCCTTCACTTCAGGGTTGATCCACATGGTCGGCAGCGTTCTTGGCGTGCGCCGAAGTTGCTCGCGCGCCTGCTCGAAATGGTTCGAATAAAGATGCGCGTCACCGAGCGTATGGACGAAATCACCGGGCTTCAGGCCGGTCACCTGCGCCACCATCAGCGTCAGCAGGGCGTAGGAGGCGATGTTGAACGGCACGCCGAGGAAGATGTCGCCGGAACGCTGGTAAAGCTGGCAGGAAAGCCGGCCTTCCGAGACGTAGAACTGGAACAGGCAATGGCATGGTGGCAACGCCATCGCCTCCACCTCGGCCGGATTCCAGGCCGAAACGATCAGCCGCCGCGATTGAGGATTGCGGCGTATCTCTTTCACAAGATTGGTTATCTGATCGATCGACCCGCCATGGCCGTCCGGCCAGGAACGCCACTGCTTGCCATAGACGGGGCCAAGGTCGCCATTCTCGTCAGCCCATTCGTCCCAGATGGAAACGCCATGGTCGGTCAGATATTTGATATTGGTTTCGCCGGCCAGGAACCACAAAAGCTCATGAATGATCGATTTCAGGTGCAGCTTCTTGGTGGTGGTGACGGGAAAGCCGCGCGCCAGATCGAAGCGCATCTGGTAGCCGAACACGGAGCGCGTGCCCGTGCCCGTGCGGTCGCCGCGGTCGGCTCCATGATCCAGCACGTGCTGCAGAAGGTCGAGATACTGGCGCATCGGTTCGGCTCGATTCGATTGTGCGAGCATTATAGCTGCTAGACAGGCGGCCGAACACATCAAAACGGCGCAGGCGACGCTTGCCTCATCACTGTTTCGGCGTCTGCGCCGACATCCAAGCAAACTGGCCGCAGCCTCGGTGTCCGTCTTGCAACGCCGTCAATTGGCGAAACCATCGGTGACAGCATTCCTCTCCCCGTCTCTATACGGGGAGAAGATGGCGGCAGCCAGATGAGGGGCAGCACAAGCCGTGCCCGTTACAAACCAGCGGCGCGCTTCAGCAGCCGCGCGAGCACGGAATTCTCAGAGCGAACCGAGCTTTCCCAGGTCCTTGGCAACGAGGTAGTAAAAAGTTACCCGATTCTTGGTGTTGTCTGCGGCCATCGCCTTGCAGGTCTTCTCGATCGCAGCATCTGCCTTAGCCGCATCGGCGACGCCGAGCTTCTTGCCGACCCAGTTTTCCCGGACGCGCTCGAGTTCTTTGGGATCGGTGCAGGACACCAGCGAGGAGTCGCGGTTCCTGAGCGCGATGCCCAGATGCTTGACGATCTTCTCGACAATTTCCGCACTCGCCGCGGCGTCGTATTTCTTCACGTCTGCAAGATAGTCGGCCATCAAAATTCCCCTCGTCGGCGCCACGGATCCGGTCGATGAGGGCTGTGGCGCGCTCCGCAACTCGTGCGCTCGGTCGGTAACTCCTCACCGCGGCAAAGCTTCGGTTGAGACCGTTCCCAAGTCAACCCTGCCGCGTCGCATTTTGACACAGGGACAAAGCACATTGCGGTCTTTCATTTCTGGCGATGGGCCCCTATATTCGCTTCGTCGGCTTGACCGACTATGGCGATAAACTGGCGATGAAATAAGCCGTTCGGACCCGGGGGCGGTACCCGGCGCCTCCACCAAAAACCGCTCTGGAAGACGGAGCGGCTTTTGCTGGGGGCGAAATAGGATCGACGAAGGTGTAAAGATCGTACTTTTGCCCGGCATTGTACCACCGTCATCGGGCTAAACTTATAGTTGCCAACGACAACTATGCGGAAGCACGTCTCGCTGCTTAATGCAGTGCGATAGCTTCAAATCAAGCCCTAGGGGTTCGCACTTCTAGGCGGGGTTCGGAGGTACCTGGCAACAGAAACCTCCACTTCTCCCCCTTTTTCATCTGCATCACGCGCAACGGCACGCTCGCGCCGGCCAGACTTCGTTCGGCCCATGGGAGACGACGCAGTGGAGCCGCGTGCCTCCTTCGTTCATGGGTAAAAAAATGCAAAACAATTCCGACCGATTCTTCGTGCTGACCGGCGGTCCGGGCTCCGGCAAGACCGCACTGATCGAAGCCTTGCGCCGTGCAGGGTTCGCCACCTCGGTCGAGGCCGGACGCGGCATCATTCGCGACCAGTCCGCCATTGGCGGTCCCGCCTTGCCGTGGAGCGATCGCACGTTGTTCGTCGAATTGATGCTGTCCTGGGAGATGCGCTCCTACCAAGCTGCGATCGAACAGGAAGGACCGGTCTTCTTCGATCGTGGCGTGCCCGACACGCTGGGCTATCTCCGCCTCTGCGGCCTGGCGGTGCCCGATCACGTCGGCATCGCAGCGAAGCGTTGCCGCTACAACCCTCGTGTCTTCGTTGCCCCGCCCTGGCCCGAAATCTTCACGCAGGATGAAGAACGCAAGCAAACGCTCGACGAAGCCGAGCGTACCTGTCACGCGCTGGTCGGCGTCTATGCCGAACTCGGTTATGAACTGGTACGGCTGCCCCTGGCGCCTGTCGAGACACGGCTGCGCTTCATGCTGGACGAAACGGGATTGGCATGAAAAAGGCCGGGATCGGCCCGACCTCTTTCAATTTATTGGCGATCGCCTACTCCGCCGGCGCTTCGACAGCCTCGCGCGAACGGCCGAGCGTGATCTTGGCCAGGGTGAAGGAGATCACCGCGCAGAGCGTGATGCCGGCGACCATCGGCAACGGCGTGCCGTCGAAAAAAATGCCCGCGACACCCATGGCGAGCGCACCGATGGCGAAGTGCAGCGTGCCCATCAGCGCCGAAGCCGTGCCCGCGATCTCGCCATGCTCCTCCATGGCCAATACCGAGGTGGTCGGAATGACCAGGCCGAGAAAGCCATAGCCGACGAACAGCAGCGCCGCCATCACATCCAGCCGGTCCACACCGGAAGCCATGACAGCGAACAGTGCCACCATCGTCGTGGCGTAGCCGGTCACCGCCACCCACACCACCCGCTTGAGCCCGAAACGCTCGGAAAGCAGGCCGGTGAGCTGCGACATGCCGATGAAGGCGACGGCATTGATCGAGAAGAACACGCTATAGACCGAAGGCGACAGGCCGTAATGGTCGATCAGGATGAAGGACGAGCTCGACAGATAGACGAAGAAGCTCGCAATGCCGAAGCCCGCGATCGCCACCAGGCCGAGGAAATTGCGGTCCCCCATCAGGAAACGGTAGCCTGAAAGGGCGGTGCCAAAGGAAGAACCGGCGCGTTCTTCAGCCGGCCGCGTCTCCTTGAGCGAGGTCGCGAGCAGGATGGTTGCCAGCACCGCTGCTGCCGTGACGGTCCAGAACACGGCGCGCCAGCCGAAACTCTCGATGATCTGGCTGCCGGTCAGCGGCGCCAGGATCGGCGATACCGAGAACACCAGCATCAGCAACGACATCAGCTTGGCGGCTTCGTTGCCAGTGTGCAGGTCGCGCACGATCGCGCGCGGAATGGCCATGCCGGCGCTGGCGCCAAGGCCCTGCAGGAAACGGAAGGCGATCAGCCATTCGATCGTCGGCGCCAATGCCGAACCGACGCCGCCGACCATGAACAGCGCAAGACCGCCATAGAGCGGCAGCTTGCGTCCGACCATATCGGAGATCGGCCCGACGACGATCTGGCCGAAGCCCATCGACAGGAAGAAGATCAAAAGGCTCATCTGCACGGCTGCGGTGCCGGCGTTGAGATCCGCGCCGATCGAGGGCAATGCGGGCAGATACATATCGATGGCGAAGGGCCCGATGGCGGACAACAGGCCGAGCACGACCGCGATGCGGAGGAATTTGGGACTCATGATGTTGGCTTCTTTCGAATCTGGTTGCCGCCGCAAGGCGACGTCTGACCCCAGGACGTTCGATCCCGTGGGATTCCGACTCTCCGAGAGCGAATTGTTCGCCTGTCCAGAGGTGAACCCCTTATAGCGTGTCCACAAATTTAGACAGTCTTGTCTAAATCGTCAATCACCTCTATATAGATTTTCATGAGACCGGGTGTTTCTCCTGACAGTTTCCCGCCACGCAGCCACGAGGCCAAGCGCATCTCGGTGGTCGACGCCGCCGCTTCCGTGTTCTGCCGCGAGGGCTTTGCCGGCGCCAATATCGACCTGATCGCCGCCGAGGCGGGTGTCTCGCGCCAGACCGTCTACAACCACCATGGCGACAAGGAAAAGCTCTTCATCGCCGTAGTCCGCGATCTCACCGAGCGCTGCAATGCCGGCATCTTCGCCACCATCGCCACGTTCCCGGACCAGCCGAGGGATCTGGAAGCGGATCTGATCGGCTTTGCCGTGCGCCTGAACCAGAACTGCATCTGCAACCGCGACGGAAAATTCCTGCGCAAGCTGATCCAGACCGAAGGCGAACGCTACCCTGAATTGTTCGCCGAATGGCGCGAACAGGGCCCGGGGCGGACCTGGCCGGCAATCGCCGCCCGCTTCGCCCGCCTTGCCTATGGCGGTTACCTCGCGATCGACGACCCCGACGTCGCGGCGCGGCAGTTCCTCGGCCTCGTCAATGCTGAATTGCAGACGACCTTCATGCTCGGCGGCACCCCGGCCGAGGACGAGGTCGTGCAATCGGCGACAAATGGCGTGCGCACCTTCCTGCGCGCTTTCGGCAAGCGCCCCTCCCCGACCAGCGTCAAGAAACACGCCGCGCTTGCCAACGCGTGACATTTGCGGGTGACGCAAGCCGGCTTCCGCGATCAAATCTCGGCAATCGTCCTCGCTTCCTCGCGGCGGCGGTCTATATGCGGTTTACGCCGCGCTCAAGCTTGATTACAGCTATGCGGACGATTCAACGGAACCCGACCGCCACATGGCCGACGACCACATCCGCTATGACATTCTGGCCCAGGAGGCGTTGCGCGGCGTCATGCGCAAGGTCCTGGCCGAGGTCGCGCGCACCGGCCTCCCCGGCAACCATCATTTCTTCATCACCTTCCTGACCGGCGCGCCGGGCGTGCGCGTGTCTTCGCGGCTGCGCGAGCGCTATCCGGAGCAGATGACCATCGTCATCCAGTTCCAGTATTGGGACCTGAAGGTCACCGAGACCGGTTTCGAGGTCGGGCTCTCCTTCTCGGACGTGCCGGAAAAACTCGAAATCCCGTTCTCGGCGGTGCGCGGCTTCTACGATCCGTCGGTTAACTTCGAACTCGAATTCGACGTCAAGACCGAAGGCCAGTCAGATGACGAACCAGCTTCCCAGCCGGCGTCCGAACCGCTCGCCATCGTCTCCGAGAAAAAGCCGAAGGCGGAGAAGAAGGCCGCCGAACCCGAGAAGAAGGCGGCCGATGCCGATGCCGCCAAGGGCGCCGAAGTCGTCTCGCTCGACGCCTTCCGCAAGAAATAAGCCTTCGGGTCGCGCGTCATGGCCGACATCGTCAATCTGCGCCAGGCTCGCAAGCAGAAGGCAAGGCTGGAGAAGGAACGCACTGCCAGCCAGAACCGCGCCCTGTACGGCCGCTCCGGGGCAGAGAAGGAACGCGACCGCCTGGTTGCCGAAAAGGCCGAGTTCTTCGTCGCGGGCCATCGGCGTCAACCGTCGCCCGATCCGGACCCCAAATGAGCTCCAGGTGAGCCCGGTCGAAAAACGCTCGGTGACGATCCGTGGCCACCGCACCAGCTATTCGCTCGAAAAGCCGTTTTTTGACGACCTTGTCGCCATCGCCGCCGCGCGCAATCTGACCCTTGCCGCGCTGGTCGCGGAAGTCGACGAAAACCGGCCGCGTGACACCAATCTGTCCTCGGCGCTCCGGATCCATGTACTGGCCTGGGCGAAGCGCGGCCGCGCCTGACGCCTGGCTCCGTCAGGCAGTGCCTTCCTGTTTCCCGCGGCGGGTGCCGAACCCCAGGAGGGCCGTGCGATCGCGCTCTTCCGCCTGCTTCCTGGATCTGACGCGCATCAGGTCCTTCCAGCCGACGTAACCGACCAGCGTTCCGTCGTCGCGTGCCACGACCGGCAGATGCGACACGTTGGCCGTCAGGAGCTTGTCCGACAGGCCTTCCAGATATTCATCGGGATAGGCAAGCGTCACCTTGCTGCCGGCCAGCAAGTCGCCGAGCGTCGTCGTCCGGTGCTTGCCGGCACGCCGCCAGCGCAGAATCGCCGGTGGATCGATGAGGCCGAGCACCTGCCTGTTGCCGTCAATGACCGGGAAGCTCGGATGACGCGTCTCCGGCGCAGTCAGGAATGCCGCTGCGCCATGCAGCGTCATCGTCGCCGGCACGCTCTGGACCTGCGTGGTCATCACTTCGTGCACCCTGGTCAGCGCGAACGGATCGACCCGGTATTCGCGCACCAGATGATGCCCTCGCCTGGCGATCTTCTCGGTCAGGATGGAACGTTTCATCAAAAGCACCGTCACCGCATGGGCGGCGGCGCAGGCCGCGATCAGCGGCACCAGCACATGCGTGTTGCCGGTCAATTCGACCGCGAAGAAGGTCGCCGTCAGCGGCGCGCGCATCGTGCCACCCATGGTCGCCGCCATCGCCAGCAGCGCCCAGAAGCCGGGATCGGCCGCCGGCAGGAAGCCGGCGAGCACCGCGCCCATCGCGCCGCCCATGATCAGCAGTGGCGCCAGCACGCCGCCCGACGTTCCCGAGCCCAACGCCACGGACCAGATGACGGCTTTCACCACCAACAACAGGAGTGCCGCCGTCGCGATCGTACGGCCGTCCAGCATGCTGGATATGTTGTCGTAGCCGACGCCGAGCGCCTGCGGCTCGATCAAGCCGCCAATGCCGACGACGAGGCCGCCGAGCATCGGCCACCACATCCAGTGGATCGGCAGCTTCTGGAAACCGTCCTCGCAGGCATAGACCATCTGCGTCAGCAAGGCAGACAGGAGGCCGGCGGCAACGCCGATCAGGACCCAGCCGCCAAGACCGGCAAAGGAAATCGCCATGCCGCCCTGAAACGGAAAGATCGGTCCCGGCATGTGCAGCATGGTGCGCTCGACCTCCGCCACGATGGCAGCCACCGCCACCGGAATGAAGCTGCGCGGCGTCCACTCGAACAGAAGCAGTTCCACCGCCAGCATGATGGCGGCGATCGGCGTTCCGAACACGGTGGTCATGCCCGCGGCAGCGCCCGCCACCAGCAGCGTCTTGCGCTCATTGTCGCTGACCGGCAGCATCTGCGCGATCAGCGAGCCGATGGCGCCGCCGGTCATGATAATCGGGCCCTCGGCGCCGAACGGTCCACCGGAGCCGATCGAGATCGCCGACGACAGCGGCTTCAGCACTGCGACCTTGGCGTCCAGCCGCGAGCGCCCGAGCAGGATCGCTTCGATCGCTTCTGGAATGCCGTGGCCACGGATTTTCTCGCTGCCGTAGCGCGCCATCAGGCCGATAATGAGTGCGCCGATCACCGGCACGGCGACGGCGGCATAGCCAAGCGGCGTGTCCTCCAGCCTCAGATCGGCGAGCGTGAATTGACCGAAATAGGCGACGTTGGTGGCGAGCCGGATCAATTTCAGCAGGATGATGCCGGCAAACAGCGCGGCCGTCGCCACCACCACCGCGATGCCAGCGATCAGCAACACCCTGGCGTCGGTGGTGAAATCGCGCAGATGTCCGGGACTGCCCTGTTCGGTCTTCATTGCCTGCCTGCTTTCCGTGGCGTGTCGCTGTTGGAGGATCGGCAAACCGTCAAAACGGCTTTGCCGGCGGCTATGTATCGTAATACGATATAAATATTCAAGCGGACTTGGCCCGAAATCGTTTGAGCTTTGGCTGGAATGACAACACATGTCTGATATGTCGCATCCGCAAAAACCCCGCCCCGCCATCAGCCAGGCCGACTACCAGCGGCTGTCGGAGTTCCGCTATCTGATCCGCCGCTTCCTGGAATTCAGCCAGCTACAGGCCGAAGACGCCGGTCTGACATCGCGCCAGCATCAGGCACTGCTCGCCATCAAGGGTTTTCCGGGCGGAGGCCCGGTAGCCATCGGCGACCTCGCCGAACGCTTGCGCATCCGTCATCATAGCGCCGTCGAACTGGTCAACCGCCTGTGCGAGGCCGGGCTGATCGTCAGGGATCAGGACAAGGACGACCAGCGCAAGGTGCTGCTGCAACTGACCGAGCGGGCCGATGCCTGCCTCGCCGACTTGTCGGCCGTGCATCTCGACGAGCTTTCGCGCATCGAACCCATGCTGAGGAGCGTGCTCGCCCGAAAGGACCGCGACACGCTCCAGAGACAAGTTTCGCAACCTAGCTGAATGGAGGCTATGCCATGTACAACATCTGGTTTTCCAAGGCAGTCCCGGTTTCCACAGGCGTTACTGGCGACGTTCGAAATCTGTCCAATGCCGAACAAGCTCTCGACCTTCTTACCAATCACTGGCGCGATGCGGGAAGCATCAAGCATAAGGCTGCGCTGCGGGCGTGCCGACAGGCCATGAACGGCGGCGTATCGGCCGATACCGCCAGGGATGCTTTTGTCGAAGCCGCGAGGGAAGCGCGCATTCTGGTCGAATAACTGCCGCGCATGGCCTGGGCGTTGTTGGCCCAACCACAGGCCCGACATACCGTCCTCGATCGACGGTGAGCGCACGATGAGATCGCGACAGCCGTCAGCAACGCGCCGTCGTCCATTCAACTTTTGCGAAGCCCGGCTACCATCGGGAAGATGGGACATAAGGGGCCGCATAAAAAAATTCCGGAAACCCCGAATCCTTTGGCTCCGCCGCTTCGTCTCGGACATGAGCGACCTGCAAGGTGCAGGGCCGGCAAAGGAACAGACAAGATGAAACACCATTTGATACGTTACAGGACCAAACCGGAGCTGGTCGACGAGAACGAGCGGCTGGTCAAGGCCGTGTTCCAGGAATTGCGGGATAAATCGCCCGAAGGGTTTCGCTACATGACATGGCGGTCCGGCGACGGTACCTTCTTCCATCTGGTCGAGGCGGCAACCGAGGAGCAGGCCGGCACCCTTCCGGGGCTAGCGGCATTCGCGACTTTTCAGAACGGCATCAGGGATCGCTGCATCGAGCCTCCGCATCGCGAGGCGATGACGGTAGTAGGCAGTTACCGGATGCTGGACCACTAGGCGCGGTCAAGCGATGTGGAGAACGGCGGGCGTATGAACATCCTCATTCCTGGCGAGCACCGCGCGCTCATCGAACGCCTGCTTGGGGACTTGCGCCCAAAGCTGCACCGCTATTGCGCGCGCATGACGGGTTCCGTCTTCGACGGCGAGGACGTGTTGCAGGAAGCGCTGGCCAAGGCGTTCGAGGCTTTGCCGAACGCCGGCCAGATCGCAAATCCGGAGGGCTGGCTGTTCCGCATCGCGCACAACACGGCACTCGATTTTCTGCGCCGGCGAGCCCGCGAAAAGGCCTTTTCCGATGAGGATCCGGACATGATCGTCGACCCGGCCAACGCCACCTTCGACCGTCAGGCCGCTGCCGCCGGCCTGCACACCTTCATGCGCCTGCCCGTCGCGCAGCGCAGCAGCGTCATCATGATGGACGTTCTGGGTTATTCGCTGCAAGAGATCAGCGCCGCGCTGGACACCAGCGTCCCGGCCGTCAAGGCGGCGCTGCATCGTGGCCGCGGCCGCTTGCGCCAGCTCGCCGCCGAGCCCGAGGATCGGCCGGTTCCCAGGTTGGGCGTCTCCGAACGCCTGTTGCTCGAAGCCTATATCGATCGCTTCAACGCCCGTGATTTCGACGCCGTGCGCGACATGCTCGCCGATGAAGTTCGCCTGGAGCTGGTGGCCAGGACGCGGTTTACCGGACCCAAGGAAGTGGCCACCTATTTCCACAACTATTCCCGCCTCCGCGATTGGCGTTTCGTGCCGGGATTCGTCGAGGACAGGCCGGTGGTCCTCGTTCACGACGGCAACGATCCGGCTGCGCGACCAGCCTATTTCATCCTGCTTGTCTGGCAGGAGGGCAAGCTTGCCGCCATCCGCGATTTTCGTCACGCCCGCTACGTCGCCGACAGCGCCGAACTGCTCGTTATTTGAACGATCGAGGGAAATCCCCTGCCTACTGCCTACTGCCTACTGCCTACTGCCCTACTGCCCTACTGCCCTACTGCCCTACTGCCCTACTGCCCTACTGCAAAGACTTCAGCAAATTGTCGATCGTAGACGGATTGAACTGCGGTTTGGCCGGAGGCGGATTGTCATTGGCCACCGGCGGTGCCGCCGGTTCCGGGTTCGGCGTCTGCTCGGCGCCCTTGCGCTCTGCTTCCAGCCTTGCCTTCTCCTGCGAGGAGGTCCGCATCGCCTCCTCGGCCTTTGCCTTGGCATCCGCCTCGGCTTTGACTTTTGCCTCGGCATCCGCCTTGGCCCTGGCCTCTGCTTCGGCCTGCGCCTGAGCTTCCGCCTCGGCTTTCGCCTTGGCGTCGGCCTCGGCCTTCAGCCGCGCCGCCTCCTCCTGCTGTCGCAGCTCCTCGGCCGCCTTGTCGCGCTGGTCCTGCAACGCAGCGTAATAGCGCACCTCGCGCCGCAGCCGCTGCTTCTCCAGCAACGCGGCCTGCATCGCCTCGACCCGCTGCTGCTCCTTCTCCAGCGCGCGCTGCGTCAGGAACTGCGCCAGCGGTTCGCTGTCGAACTGCCGTTTGACGGCGCCGAACGGCCCCTCGACGCTGAAATTCATCGCCGGTTCGGAACCGACGAGCGCTTCGTCGCCGGGCCGGTAGGTGACCGCGCCCTTGGCGGAGACCGTATCGGCATTGAGGTCCGCCGTGATGTCGGCGGACAAGGTCGCCGAAGGATTTTCGAGGCTGATCGGCGGCGCTCGCAGCGTGCCACCTGCAATGGTGAAGGCGATGTCGGTATCCTTTGCCGCGAAACTGCCATCTGCCGCGATAGCGGGCGCGAAGCCGGCGGTCTTGGCTGCATCGATATCGCGGCCGATCGCGTCGGCCTTGGCGAGGAAGGTGCTGAACGCATCCGGATTGACGCCGGCGACCGTGACGCCCTTCAGCGCCGCCGTGCCCGAACCCGACAGAGCGGCGATCATCGCGTCGACCGATTTGCCGCTTGTCGAAAACGCCGCGGAGACATCCCCCTTGCCGCCGATGCCGGCATCCGGCAGCACGGCTGGCAGATCGGCGTCCGCGAGCTTCATCTGGCCGGTGAAAAGCCCAGTGCCGTCATTGTTTTTCAATTCGAACAGGCCGGTCAGCGCACCGCCAAGGAATTTCGCCTTGAGATCGGACACGCGGATGCCTTCCTGGTCGAGCTTCAGCGACAAGGCCGCGTCATAGGCGGTCGCGAATGGCCCTGCGGCAAGGGAAGCCGTGGTCAAGTCGAGATCGGCCGTGAATGGAAGGCTGGATTTCTGGCTGAACGGGGCCGACGGCCACACACCGCCTTTATTGTCTCCGCTCTTGTCCGTGAACGCGGAATCGCCGAACAGCGCCACCGCCATCGGGTCGAGATCAAGTTCGTCGAGCGCCAGCGAGCCGGCCAGATGCGGCACGCCATCCTTGCCGTCAATCCCCTCCTTGACGTCGATGTTCACGTCACCCGACACCGCAGCTTCGTTGATGGCGGCGTTGAGGCCGGAGAGCACCAGTAGGCCGTTGCCGTAATCGGCCTGCGCGGTGAGCGACGTCGACGTGCCTGTCCCCATGCCCGGCAGGCCTATGCCCGATGTCATCAGCCAGGGCTCGATGTCGGCCGCATCGAGGCTGACCTTGCCCTTCGCGACCGGACCTTGGGGCGTGTCGGCTACGGTGCCGTCGAAACCGGCGTTGAAGTCGTTGCCGGCAAGGCTGAAGCTCGTCGCCAGGCCGCCGCCCAGCGTGCCCTTGGCCTGGATGTCGGTGCTTGCCTCGCCGAGCATGCCGAGCGGCAGTGCCGGCAAGCCGTAAAGTGCCAGCAGCGCTGTGGCGTCGGGGTTCCTGGCATTGAAGGTCAGCGCCACAGGCGCTTCAAGAAGCTTGTCGACCGCTCCCTTCCCCGACAGCGAGGCGGAAAAGGACGATCCGCCGGCCTTGCCTTGCCCGCTCACAGCAAGCCCTGTTGTGCCGTCGCCATTGTCGGCAGCACTCACCACAAGATCGACGCGCGAGTCCTGGAACAGGTCGGGATAAGCAGCGGCGCGGCTTGCCAGTCCCTTGAGCACGGCATTGTCGGCATAGTGCTGCGCCGCCACGTCTATCAGCGGCTTCAGGTCGACGGCGACCACGGAGGCGTCAAGCTTGCCGGTCGGGCTCGCTGGGAAATCCTTGATCCGGCCTGTGGCGCTGATCGACGCGCCAGCCAGCCCGCCCACCGACAGCCGGTCGATCTCAAGCAGCCCGTCGCGCAGCCTGAGCGCGGTGTCGACCGTGTCGGCGGTCAAGCCTCCGGCACTGACCGGTCCCGCCTTGATCTGGAAATCGAGGTCGCGGTCGGCAAATCGGTTGGCGCCCTTGTCACTGATGAAGATCGAAGCGAAGGCCGCTAGCCCGTCGACATCGAGATCGCCGCCTTCCAGCCGCATCAGCACCGAGGGCCTGGCGTCGTCGGGCTGGCTGGAATCGATGCGGCCGGAAAACATCGCTTTGCCCAGGACCAGTTCGAGATCGCTGAAGGCCTGGCGCTTTTCGGAGAGATCGACTTTAGCCCGGAAGCCGGCGGCGGGCAGACGCCGGATCGCCTCGTCGACGTCCTTGGACAACCAGGCAGCGAAGCCGGAAGGCTGCGCCACCGCCAGCAGCAGCGAACCGGTGAAGCCGAAATGGTTCTCGACGCTGAGCAGGCCGTCGGCCTCCAGCGTGGCGCGGCCGGGCAGTGTCGCGGCGAGCGATTTCACCGACCAGCCGCCATCGACCGGCTCGGCGGAAAGATGAACGTCGCGAACCGTGGTGTCACCGGCCACCACGGCCGGCAACCTGACCTCGACCGTTCCGGGAATGGTCGGCTTGGGCAGGTCGAGCAAAGCCTGTTCCAGTCCGGCAATGCGCTGATCCAGTGTCAGGCCGGCGCCTGCCGCACCCACGGCCTCGTCGAACTGCACCTGCGCGCCATTGGCCTCGATGGCGAAGCTCGGCTTCTGGCCGAGATCGATCGAGGCCTTGCCGTCGGCGGTATAGGGATTGTCGAGCGGTCCGGTCTCGAAGCGGAATTCATCGATGCCGAGCTTCTGGTGATCGAGCGCGAATTTGCCGTTAACCCGAAAGCCGGGATCGGACTTGCCGGTACCGACCTTCACCGTCTCGCCATCGGTGCCCCGCAACTGGGCTGAGTTCTTGTCGGCGCCGGAAATCTTGAACTGTCCGGAGTAGATGGCGGCTCCGTTGACGATGCCGGCATTGCCGTCGGTTTCGATGACCAGCGGATAGGCGTCGGGATCGGCCTTGAGCCGAAACCGCATCTGGCCGTTGGCTTCGGCCTTGCCGGTAGTGGCGGCAACCGTCGTGCGCAGGCCGTCGAACCTCAACGTGCCATCCATGCGCCACGGGCCCGCCAGCGATTTGGCCGAAATGGTCGAATTGATCTCGGACATGGTGTGGCTGCGTCCGCCGGCGGCATGACGCAGCTCGATCTGCCCTTCCGTCACCGTCAGCTTCTCGATCGAGATCTGGTTGAGGTTGAAGGGCGAGGACGGCCGCATCGCCCAGTCGACGGTACCATTGGCGGCGATGTCGATCGTCGCTTTCGGCCGCACCAGCCGCATGTCGAAAATCAGCACCTCGCCACGCAGGAACGGCGCCAGTTCCGCATCCATCGAAAACGTCTCGACGGTCATCGCCGGCTGGCCGGCGGGGCCGCCGGCAACGGCGACATTGGAGAAGGTTACCGACGGAAACGGCAACAAGCGCGCCGTGGCGTCGCCCTGCACGGTCACCTTGCGGCCGAGAATGGCGCTCGCTTCGCGCTCGAACTGCGCCCGATAGCCGGACCAGTCGACAAAATACGGCCCCACCAGCGCCGCGCACAGCACCAGCACGAACAGGCCACCAAAGATCACGAACAGGCGTGCGAGCATCAGTTCCGAACGGTTTGGTTGAAATCAGCCGCACTCTACCTGCATCCGCGTGTCGATAAAGAGGCAATTCGATCGTCGTCGGCGACAACCATGGACGGCGTTCGATGTTGCGCGGTCGCTCTTGATCGCGATACCTTGCTTTGGGCGTCCTCGCCCTGTTCCGGTCGCGGCGTTTTCCGATCCGGGATCGTCTGAAACAATCCTGGAAAAGCGGAGAATTGGGGATGTCGGGGAAGAACTGGGACCGTGTGCCGATCGATGCGCAGAGCGTCGACGCGCCGCTTTCGCAATCAGCGATTTTCCTTGTCGTCACCATAGCCGATGAACAGCCGGTTCTCGCAAGGGTTTGTTCCGTGCTCGGCGACCTTGACGACCTGGTCAAGACTGTCGGGTTCCGCGACCTCGGCGGCCGCCTGTCGTGCATTGCCGGGATCGGCCACGACCTCTGGGATCGGCTCAGCCCCGGCCGGCGGCCGGCGGAGTTGAAGCGGTTCGCGCCGATAACGGGAGCGGTTCACGCCGCGCCCACTACGCCGGGCGACCTTCTCTTCCATATCCGCTCCGAGCGGCCCGACATGTGCTTCGAGTTCGAGCGTATCCTGCTGGACAGGCTTGGTCCCGGCGTGACCGTCGTCGACGAAGTCTCGGGCTTCCGTTATTTCGATGCCCGCGACCTGCTCGGTTTCGTCGACGGCACAGCCAACCCCACCGGCCTCGATCTGCCCGCCTCGGCGCTCGTTGGCGACGAAGATCCCGATTTTGCCGGCGGCAGCTATGTCGTCGTTCAAAAATACCTGCACGATCTCCAGGCGTGGGCGCGAATCCCCACGCCCGTGCAGGAGGCGATCATCGGCCGAACCAAGATCGACAACATCGAAATCGATGATGACGGCGCGCCGCGCAAATCGCACAAGTCGCTCGCCACCATCGAGGATGCCGACGGTAACGAACATGACATATTGCGCGACAACATGCCCTTCGGCCGGCCGGGGCAACGGGAATTCGGCACCTACTTCATCGGCTATTCGAGGTATCTCTGGGTGATCGAGAAGATGCTGCAGCGCATGTATATCGGCGACCCGCCCGGCGCTTACGACCGGCTGCTTGATTTCTCCACCCCTCACACCGGCACGACATTCTTCGCGCCGACACGGCCGATGCTGCAGGTACTTGCCGAAGCAGCGCCAGGGAAGTTGGCCACTCGGTAAACGACGCACACAGCAAAGCGGCGTGCTGCGGAGATCAGCACGCGATCATCGGCGTCATCAGTGCGAATTCAACGCGCGTCGCGCTTTGCCTGCGCCACCTTGGCCGCTTTGCGTTGTCGGCCGAGCTCAGCCGGCCGAACCAGATTCGGCGTCCTCTGGTTTGCCACCGCTCGCATGCCCTTGTGCGCAGTGCGCGCGTTGAACGCTGGACCATCCGTCGGCGCTTTCTGCTTCAGGGCCAGCGCCTTGCGCGCGCTGTCGACCAATGAGACGCGCGCCGTCAACTGGCGGCGCCGTTCGGCCTCGCCATTCAACCGCCGCATGGCCGTCGCCAGCATCGCAAGCTTCAACTGAGAGCCGCCATCGGCCTTTGAAGCGACAGCCCCTTTCGGTGTGCCCTTGCCCCGGATTTCGCGCCGGCGTCGATGCGCCTCGGTCTGCGCCTTGTCGCGCCGCTCCCGAAGGCGTTTGACGAGGCCGGACAGATCGGCGTCAGAAAGGTCCTGGACCGCCGGATGGTGCGATTTTTCCACCAGCTCGTGTTCGTCGGCACTCAGCGCGCGCGCTTCTTCCTTGCGTGAAATCGCCATGACACCACTCCTCCGCTTGGGTTGCCCGTCTTCTGGGCCTTCAGCACACGGAGTCTCGGCCCGATTGGAGGTGGGGTCAAGACGAGCCGATGACGGCGTCTACTCGGCAGCCGGCAGGATCTTGCCCGGGTTCATGATATCGAGCGGATCGAGCGCCTGCTTGATCGTGCGCATGATGTCGACGCCGTGGCCGAGCTCATGGCGCAGGAAGCCAATCTTGCCTTGGCCGATGCCGTGCTCGCCGGTGCAGGTGCCCTCCATGGCGATGGCCCGCATGTTGAGCCGCGCCACGAACTTTTCCGACAGCGCGATTTCCTTCGGGTCGTTCACGTCCATCAGCACCAGGACGTGGAAATTGCCGTCGCCGGCATGGCCGACGATCGGCGCGACAAGCCCCATTTCGGCGATATCGGCCTCGGTTTCGGTGACGCATTCGGCAAAACGCGAGATCGGAACGCAGACGTCGGTCGACAGGCCCTTGGCGCCTGGCCGCAGCGTCAGCGACGACCAATAGGCGTCATGTCTGGCCTTCCAAAGTTTGGTGCGCTCCTCGGCGACACTGGTCCACAGGAACGGTCCGCCGCCATTCTCCTCGGCGATCATGCCGAAGGTCTCGGCCTGCTCGGCAACGCCGGCATCACTGCCATGGAATTCGACGAACAGGCACGGGCTTTCGGGATAGTCGAGCTTGGAATATGTCTTCATCGCCCGCATCTGCAGCGCGTTGACCAGTTCGATGCGCGCCACCGGAATGCCCATCTGGATCGTCGCGATGACGGCGTTGCAGGCCGCTTCGACGCTCGGAAACGGGCAGACACCGCCGGAAATCGCCTGCGGAATCCCTTGCAGCCTCAAGGTCAGCGAGGTGATGATGCCGAGCGTGCCTTCCGAGCCGACCAGCAGCCGTGTCAGGTCGTAGCCGGCCGAGCTTTTTTTTGCCCGCTTGCCAGTGGTCACCGCCTCGCCATCGGCCATGACGGCCGTCAGCGACAGCACGTTCTCGCGCATCGTACCGTAGCGCACCGCGTTAGTGCCTGAGGCCCGTGTCGCAGCCATGCCGCCCAGCGAGGCATTGGCGCCGGGATCGATTGGAAAAAACAGGCCGGTGTCGCGCAGATGCCGGTTGAGATCCTCGCGAGTCACCCCGGGCTCGACCGTGCAGTCGAGATCCTGCGGATTGACCGATAGGATCCGGTTCATCCGCGAAGTGTCGACCGAGATGCCGCCGCCCGGCGCGTTGGTGTGGCCTTCGAGCGACGAGCCGACGCCGAAGGCGATCACCGGCACGCGGTGCGCGGCGCAGGCGCGCACGATCTCCTGTACCTCGGCGGTCGTTTCCGGGAAGACGACGCCGTCCGGTGCCTGCGTCGGGATGTAGGTTGTCGTATGCGCATGCTGGGAGCGAACCGCCTGGCCGGTCTGAAAGCGCTCGCCAAACCGCTGCTTGAGGATGCCGAGCACGGCGGCGATGCCTTCTTCGTTGCGCTCGACCGGATTGAGGTCGCTCAGGGCCATGAATTCCTCCGCGAATGGACCAGTGTCCATGCTTGTCATGCATTTATGGATGATGCCTAACGCAATTCCAGGAAAAGTGTGAAGCGGTTTTCCCGGGAAAAGCGCCTAGCGCTTTCCCTGGGGAATTGTATCAAAGAGGCGGTCCGACGTTTCCGTGGAACGATGAACCGCTCTTACAACCACGCTCTGTCCAGCACCAGAACAAGGAAGTTGCCATGCCGATCCCCGCCCCTTTTGTTTCTCAGCCAATGGCTATCGAGAAGGACTGGATCGATTATAACGGCCATCTCAACATGGCCTACTACAACGTCCTGTTCGACCGCTGTTCGGATGAAGCCTTCGAGGCGATGGGCATGGGGCTGGATTATGTCAAGAACCGTCGCCTCACCATCTACACCGCCGAAGTCCATGTCTGCTACGTGCAGGAACTGCATCTCGACCACAAGGTCACGGTCTCCTTCCAGCTCATCGACCATGACGAGAAGCGGCTGCGGTTCTACCAGGAAATCCGCCATGCCGACGGCTGGCTCGCCGCCACGTCCGAGCAGCTTGCACTGCATGTCGACATGTCCGGCCCCAAGGTAGCCCCCTTTCCCGCCGACGTGCTGGCCAAGATCGAAGCGATGCGCGCCGCTCACGCAGCCTTGCCGATGCCCGAACGCGCAGGCCGCTCGATCGGCATCAAACGCAAGACGGCTTGAACCCGCCCGGGGCCCGCGTTAACCTTACCGAGGTTTTAACGGGAACAAGCCGATTGGACCGTTGCGCGACTCAGCGGGCCGTTCGAAAACGATCCGCATCGAAGTAGCGACACGGGCGGCGGGGCATAGCCGATTCGGGGGACGTGCATGAAAACCGATATCAAAGTCGAGGTGGACAGGCTCGCCGCCGATCCGCGCATTACCGACTATGATTTCTGGCGCTCGCTGAAGAACGTCAACAACGAGATCTTCCACATCGCCAACAACAATGAGCCGATCCCCTTCGACATGATCCGCTGGCGCGTCATCCTTAAGCAGGCCCGCATGAAGCGCGGCCACGCCTGACGCTGCGGGTAGAGCGGCCACTCCGTTGACGACATTCCGGGCGTTTGACCTCAACCCTGCCGCCTGATCGCCGCCAGCGGCGAGCGCGCCGCCACCGGCGAAGACTGGATGATCGCCGTGTTGGTCATCGCGTAGGGAATGATACGGTCGATCACCCGTTCGAGTTCGACCACCGAGCCGACATGCGCCAGCGCGATGAAACAGTCCTCGCCGGTTACCCGGTCGCATTGCGCGATCTCGGGTAGGTCGCGGATGATCTCGGCCACGACGGCGAGCTGCCCCGGCACCGGCCTGATGCGCAGCCATGCCGACAGGTTCAGGCCAAGCGCCGCCGGATTGATCCGCACGCAATAGGCTTCGATGACGCCGCTCTCCTGAAGCTGCTTGACACGCTCGGACACGCTCGGCGCCGACAGGCCGACGGCGCGCGCCAGCTCGGCCGTGCTGGCGCGCGCATCTTTTTCCAGCAGGCGCAGTATCTTCAGATCGACCGCGTCGAGGTCGAGATTTTCGTTTCGAAGGCGCTTCATCAAAAACTCCTTGCATCCGGAAAGCGACCGAGGTCCCTGAACGACCACGACCCATATCAGACGGAAAAAATACCTGCGATACTGATCCGATGAACGATCGGACGCAAGTCCAAACCACGCCCGCAGGTGCGGCCTTCACCAGCCTGGCGACATCGCTGCCGCCGCATGTGTGGTTCTGCGTCAGCGCCGTGTTCCACTATCTCGGCCCTGCCGTCGCCGTGCTTTTGTTTGCGCAGATCGGCGTGCTGGGCATGGCCTGGCTGCGCATCGCCACCGCCGCGTTGATTTTCGCGCCGCTGACGCGTCCGTGGCGAACCTTCGCCCAGGCCGATTGGTCGACACGGCTGCTGCTGCTCGCCTTCGGCGCCTGTCTGGCAGTGATGAACTGCTCCTTCTATCTGGCGCTCGACCGCCTGCCGATTTCGCTGGTGGCCGCGATCGAATTCGTCGGCACCATCGGCGTCGCGCTGGTCGGTCTCCGAAGCGCGCGCAATCTCGCTGCCCTTGCCGTCGCCGTGGCCGGCACCTTGCTGCTGATCGACGTCAAATGGTCCAGCGATCCCATCGGCCTGTTCTGGGCCTTCCTCAACGGCGCGCTGTTTGTGGGCTATATCGTGCTTGGCCACCGCGTCGCCGCTTCAGGCGCCGGCGGCGGCATTGCCGGGCTCGGCGCCGCCATGGCCGTGGCCTTCCTGGTCGTGCTGCCGATCGGCCTCACCGACGCGTTGCCCGCCTTTTTCTCCGCGCCGCTGCTGCTGGCGGCCATCGGCGTCGGCATCTGCTCCTCGGTCATCCCCTATATCTGCGACCAGCTCGCCATGGCGCGGCTGCCGCGGTCGAGCTTCGCGCTGATGCTGTCGCTGCTGCCAGTCACCGCGACGCTGATCGGCATTCTCGTGCTGCGCCAGATCCCCGGCATCAGCGACTGCATCGGTATTGCGCTGGTGGTGGCCGGCGTCGCCTTGCATAGGCCTGCGAGCACGCAGTAGATCCTCCGCTAAGCCAGTTTCTCCTTCAGGAAGGCGACGGTCCGGCCCCAGGCGAGATCAGCCGCCTTCTTGTCATAGCGCGCTGCCGAAGTGTCATTGTTGAAGGCGTGATTGGCGCCTTCATAGACATAGACCGTGTATTCGACATGCGCGGCATCGAGTTCCTTCTTGAAGGCGTCGATGCCGGCATTGGTCCGTTCGTCCAATCCGGCATAGTGCAGCAGCAGCGCCGCCTTTATCTTGGAAACGTCCGCGGCCTTCGGCTGCATGCCGTAATAGGCGACACTTGCCGCCAGATCAGGCGCGTTCACGGCGAGCATGTTGGCCGTGCCGCCGCCCCAGCAGAAACCGACGACACCGACCTTGCCGTTGCCGTCCTTGTCGGCCTTGAGGAAAGCCACCGTCGCGACGCCATTGGCGACGGTCTGCGCCGGATCCAGCTTGGTGAACATGTCGCGCGCCTTGTCCTCGTCGGCGGGCGTCTCGCCGAGCGGCGACAGGAAATCCGGAGCGAGCGCCACGAAGCCCTCCAGCGCCACGCGCCGGGCGACGTCGCGTATATGCGGGTTGAGCCCCCTGTTTTCGTGGATGACGATGACGGTGCCGAGCTTGCCCGCCTGGTCCGCCGGCTTGACCAGATAGCCCTTCATCTCGCCGCCGGCGCCGGGATAGGTGATGTCCTGGCCTTTCACGCGGGGATCGTTCTCGGCGACGATGGCCGCTTGGGCAGAGTTGGCAGCCAGCATCGGCGCGATCGCCGCGGCCGCCGCCCCGGATCCCGCAAGCCGGGTCAGTTGCTCCATGAAGCGGCGGCGATCGAGTGTCAGATGCGTGTATTCGTCATAGGCGTCGATCATCGCCTGGGTGATCCCAAGCTTTGCTGGTCTGGCGGCTGCTTTGGTCATGGCGCATTCCTCGGCTTCAGGCTTCAACACCGGAGCTAGATAGGGGCGCGGCCGGCCCGGTCCAGCCTGGATGAGCGCAGCGGCAAGCATCGGCCGCAGCCAGTGAAGCCGGCAACGCCGGCGCCCGCCCCATCACTTTTTGGTCATCGCCGATAAATCCTGCCGGCACTGCCACAATGGTAAGGGAAGCTGCGTGCTACCGATGCCCGTCCCATCCCGTCCCGACCAGAAGGACACCCGCCGATGATCGTGCCTATCCTCACCAGCGCGTTCGTCCTTGCCCTGGCTGCCGCTCAGGCATTACGCTTCCGGCTTGTGGACGCAGGCAGGCGGTCGATGATCGAGCTTCGCATCGGCCGGGACCGCCGCCCGGACCCGAAATCCCAAATTTGAGGTGAGACCATGAACGTCCAGGATATCGTCAACACCGTCTCGCAAAAGGCGGGCCTCGACCAGGCAACGACCGAGAAAGTCGTCGGCACCATCTTCTCGGTGCTGGAGCACGAGGCGGAAGGCACCAAGGTTTCGGGTTTCTTCGCCAAGATTCCCGGCGCCGATGATCTCGCCCGCCAATACGACGTCATGGCCGCCGGCGCGGCCGGCGGTGGTGGCCTGCTGTCGTCGCTGCAAGGCGCGCTGGGCGGTGTTCTCGGCGAAAAGGCCGGCGCACTGATCAACGGCGTCGCCGCGCTCAAGGCTTCCGGCCTCGACATGGCGCAGATCAGGCAGGCCGGCGCCACGCTGATCCAGCAGGCCGAAGCCGCCGCCGGGCCTGATCTCACCAATGAAGTGCTCGGCTCGGTACCCAGCCTGAAGAGCCATCTCGGAATCAGTTAGGGCGCGATCCTGCGAGACCGCACCCGTTCCTACTTCGGCAGCGCATACGCCATCACGTAATCGCCGGGCTTGGTGCCGACCGAGCCATGGCCGCCGGCGACGATGACCACGAACTGGCGCCCGTCAGCCACCGTATAGGTCATCGGCGTCGATTGCCCGCCGGCTGGCAGGCGCGCCTGCCAGAGCTGCCTGCCTGAGGTCAGGTCGTAGGCGCGCAGGTAGTCGTCGACCGCGGCGCCGAGGAAAGCCACCCCGCCGGCGGTGATCATCGGCCCGCCAATGCCGGGCACGCCGACCTTCAGCGGCAAAGGCAGCGGCGTCATGTCGTAGACCGTGCCGTTCCTGTGCTTGTAAACGATCTGTCCGGTCCTGAGGTCGGCGCCGGCGACATAGCCCCATGGCGGCGCCTGGCACGGAATGCCGAGCGGCGACAGGAACGGTCCCATCACCACCGCATAAGGAGCGCCGTCATTTCGGTTCAGCCCCTGCTCGCTGCCCTTGGCGTCGCCTGGCGGCGGCACGTCCGCGCGGGGCACAAGCCTGGAGGTGAAGGCGAGATAGGTCGGCATGCCGAACAGCACCTGCCGGACCGGATCGACCGCCACGCCGCCCCAGTTGAAGACGCCGAAATTGCCGGGATAGACCAGCGTGCCCTGCAGCGATGGCGGCGTGTAGCGGCCCTCATAGCGCAGCCTGTGCAACGCAATCCGGCACGCCAGCTGGTCGAACATGGTGATGCCCCACATGTCGGCATCGGTCAGCGGCGGCGGATTGAAGGAAAGGTCCGACACCGGCTGCGTGGGCGATGTGTAGTCGCCTTCGATGGCGCCGCCGGGCGCCGGCACTTCCTTGACCGGGATGACCGGCTCGCCGGTGCGCCGGTCGAGCACGTAGAGGTCGCCCTGCTTGGTCGGCCCGACCAGCGCCGGCACGACCGTTCCGTCGGTCTTGGTGATGTCGACAAGGCTCGGCTGCGCCGGCACATCCATGTCCCAAAGGTCATGATGCACGGTCTGGCGCACCCATTTCAATTGCCCCGTATTGAGGTCGAGCGCGGTGATCGAGGAGGAGAATTTCTCGACATTGGCGCTGCGGCCGGCGCCGAGCTGGTCCGGCGCCTGGTTGCCGAGCGGTATGTAGAGCAGGCCGAGCTTTTCGTCGGCACTCGGCGTCGACCACATGTTGGGCGAATTGGCGGTGTAGGTCTGGCCTGCCGCTAGCGGCGTGGTCTGCTCGGGATTGCCGGAATCCCAGTTCCAGATCAGCGCGCCCGTGGAGGCATCGAAGGCGCGGATGACGCCGGAGGGCTCCTGCGTGGAATAATTGTCGTTGACCGCGCCGCCGACGACGATCTTGTCGCCTGATATCAGCGGCGCCGATGTCGAATAGTAATAGCCGGACTTGGGATAAGGCATGCCGGTCAGAAGGTTCAGCGTACCGCCTTCGGCAAACGCCTGACAGACCTGACCGTTGGCGGCGTCGAGTGCGATCAGCCGCGCATCCGAAGTCGGCAGGTAGACACGCGCGGCGCAAGGCTGCCCGGCACCGATCTTGGCATCGGCGTAATAGGAGACGCCGCGGCAGGTCTGGTGCTGGCGGTCCTTGTCGAGCTTGACCTGGGGATCGTAGCGCCACTTCTCCTTGCCCGTGGCGGCGTCGATGGCGATGGCGAAATTGTGCGGCGTGCAGATGTAGAGCGTATCGGCGATCTTCAGCGGCGTCACCTGATAGGTGGTCTCACCGACGTCGTCGGGACCTTTCACGTCGCCGGTGCGATAAGTCCAGGCCGGCTGCAGGTTGGCGACGTTCTCCGGCGTGATCTGGTCGAGCGGCGAATAGCGCTGGCCATAGGGCGTGCGGCCGTAGAAGTGCCATTCGCCGGCAGGTATGTCGCCGCCGAGATCGGCCGCCGGGGTCACCTTGTCGATGTCGAGATTGCCGGCAATATCCTTGGGATCGGTCGTCATTGAATAGCCGGCGACCGCCAGCGACGCCAACACGGCGAGAATGAGCGGCGCGCGGCCATCGGGACCAATAAGGCCCCGCCTCGCCCACGGCGTCAGCAGCCACAGCGCGACGAGCACGATGATGCCGCCGCGGGGCCCGAGTTCCCACCAGTCGAAGCCGATTTCCCAGACCGCCCAGGCAAGCGTGCCCAGCACGATCGCGGCGTAGAGCCAGAGCGCGGTGGATCTGCGCCGGTAGAGCAGCCATGCGGCGATGAGGAAGGCGATGCCTGATATGATGTAGTACCAGCTGCCTCCCAGTGAAGCCAACCAGATGCCGCCGGCGCCAAGCGCGAGGCCGATGAGGAGGAGAATGAGGGAGGTGATGGTGACAGCCAAGATGATACTCCTTCGACTGTTGCGCGCCTCGAGGCGGCCGTGGGCAACAGGATCCCCTCCCTGCCCTTTGCGCAGCTTTCCCTCACCCGCCCTGCCTGTCAAGCAGGCCGGAAACAATCAGGAGTGGAACAAAACGTAGACAGTTCTGGTCTTTCTCCACCGAATCACTACATTCGGGGGCGATGTCCGGCTTTTCCGAAGACATGCCCTTTTTCGATGAACCCGATGCGCGGCCCACCGCCCCGTCGGGCATCGCCGCGCGCGCCATGGCTGCCCGCGGCGGCCACAACAACGCGCCCGACTATCTCAAGGGGTTGAACCCCGAGCAGCGGCTGGCGGTGGAAACCACCGAAGGTCCCGTTCTGGTGCTGGCCGGCGCCGGCACCGGCAAGACGCGCGTCTTGACCACCCGCATCGCCCACATCCTGGCGACCGGAAAAGCCTTTCCCTCGCAGATCCTGGCCGTGACCTTCACCAACAAGGCCGCGCGCGAGATGAAGCAGCGCATAGGCATCCTGATCGGCGAAGGCAATGTCGAGGGCATGCCCTGGCTCGGCACCTTCCACTCGATCGGCGTCAAGCTCTTGCGCAGGCACGCCGAGCTTGCCGGGCTGAAATCCGACTTCACCATCCTCGACAACGACGACGTCGTGCGGCTGATCAAGCAATTGATCCAGGCCGAGGGCCTTGACGACAAGCGCTGGCCGGCCAAGCAGTTCGCGCAGATGATCGACGGCTGGAAGAACAAGGGGCAAGGCCCGGCCGATATTGCCGAGGGCGATGCGCGCAGTTTCGCCAACGGCAAGGGCCGCGAGCTCTACAAGGCCTATCAGGAGCGCCTGCAGACGCTGAACGCCTGCGATTTCGGCGATCTGCTCTGCCACCCTATCCGCATCTTCCGCGCCAATCCGGACGTGCTGAAGGAGTATCACAAGCGGTTCAGATACATCCTGGTCGACGAGTACCAGGACACCAACACCGCGCAATACATGTGGCTGCGGCTCCTGGCACAGCGGCCAAATAGCGGGCGTAGCGCGACGTCTACGGATTTGCATTCGGCCGAAGGCCGCAAGCCTGACCGGGCGTCCGAGCCTTTGCGAAGCCCCTCCCGCGACGCCGAAGGCGCGCAGAAAAGAGGGGTCGGGCCCGCGCCGGCAGGCGAGGAACAGCCCGTGAGCGAAAACAAAATAAACATCTGCTGCGTCGGCGACGACGACCAGTCGATCTATGGCTGGCGCGGCGCGGAGGTCGACAACATCCTGCGCTTCGACAAGGATTTTCCCGGCGCCACCATCATCCGGCTGGAGCGCAATTATCGTTCCACCGCGCATATCCTCGGCGCCGCTTCGCACCTCATCGCCCACAATGAAGGCCGCTTCGGCAAGACGCTGTTCACCGATCGCGACGATCCCGAGGATGGCAAGGTCAACGTCCACGCAGCCTGGGATTCCGAGGAGGAAGCGCGCGCTGTCGGCGAGACCATCGAGGCTTATCAGCGCCAGAAGCACAATCTCAACGACATGGCGATCCTGGTGCGGGCGTCCTTCCAGATGCGCGAGTTCGAGGACCGCTTCGTCACGCTCGGTCTCAACTACCGCGTCATCGGCGGCCCGCGCTTCTATGAGCGCATGGAGATCCGCGACGCGCTTGCCTTCTTCCGCGTCGTCGCGCAAGGCGCCGACGATCTCGCCTTCGAGCGCATCGTCAATGTGCCCAAGCGCGGCCTCGGCGAAACCACCATCCGCCAGATCCACGACACGGCCCGCGCGCTGCGCGTACCGATGTTGGAAGCCGCCGCCAAGCTCGCCGAGAGCGATGAATTGAAGCCCAAACCGCGCGCCGCATTGCGCGAGGTCGCGGCCAATTTCGAACGCTGGCAGAAGGCGCTGGAAACCACGCCGCACACCGAACTGGCCGAGACCATCCTGGAAGAGAGCGGCTACACCGACATGTGGAAGAACGATCGTTCGGTCGAAGCGCCCGGCCGGCTGGAAAACCTCAAGGAGCTGATCCGCTCCATGGAGGAGTATGAATCGCTGCGCTCCTTCCTCGAACATGTCGCTCTGGTCATGGATGCCGAGCAGAACGCCGAACTCGACGCCGTCAACATCATGACGCTGCATTCGGCCAAAGGCCTCGAATTCGAGACCGTTTTCCTGCCGGGCTGGGAGGAAGGCCTCTTCCCGCACCAGCGCGCGCTGGACGAAGGCGGCCGTTCCGGCCTGGAGGAGGAGCGCCGACTGGCCTATGTCGGCGTCACCCGTGCCAAGAAGAACCTGCACATCTGGTTCGTCTCCAACCGCCGCATCCACGGCCTGTGGCAATCGACGATTCCCTCCCGCTTCCTCGATGAACTGCCTGAAACCCATGTCGAAGTCGCCGAAAGCGGCAACTCCTATGGCGGCTACGGCAATTCCTATGGCGGCGGCTCGTTCGCTTCCGGCCGGGGCGGCCGCCAGAACCCCTATGGCGCCTCGCGCTTCGACAATGTCGGCGCCGAAAAATCCGGTGCCTTCTCCAACAGCTACGCCACGCCGGGCTGGCAGCGGGCGCAGCAGAACCGCACCGAAGCGACCGATCGCAACTGGGGCTCGCGCTCCGGCCACCAGATCGAGCGCATCGGCTATGGCGAGACCGACAGCGGCTACGGCGCCGGCCGCACGAGCATCAAGGGCCGCACCATCGATGGCGAGTTGGTCGCCAAATCCGTCGCCGACACGCCGTCCCCCTTCAACGTCGGCGACCGCGTCTTCCACCAGAAATTCGGCAACGGCAACATCGCGGCCATCGAAGGCAACAAGCTGACCATCGACTTCGACAAGGCCGGCCAGAAACGCGTGCTGGATGGGTTTGTCGCGGCTGTGTGAGAAAAAATGGACACTCACTCGCGTAAGGAGCTGGTCAAAAATCCTGAGGTTTTCTTGTGAAAATCGAAGTAGATTTTGACCCTAATTATGTTTGCGATTTCACAGCTAAAATTGATTGGAATGAATTCCAATAGCGTGGACGTCCGAAGTGAACGGAACTTTCGGTAGTCACCCGGGCCGGACCGCTCAGTCCACCTTCTTCTCTCCCGCCTCGCCAGCCTTGACGATATCTCCCGTCGTAAACAGGATTTCCTTCAGTTCCGCGCGCCAGTCCTGCTTCTGACGCAGCAGGAATTCGAGATCCATGCCGAAATGCTTGAACTCCTCGCCTTGCGCGTTCTTCATGATGGCGCGGGCCTGCGGGTCCTTCTCCACCGACATGCGCTGTTCATACCAGGAGATCGCTTCCGCTTCCTCGATCAGCGAGGTGATCATGCGGGCGAAGGTTCGCACCTCCTGCGACAATTCTTCGGGCGGTTCGTGGTACTGGTCGAAACCCATGTGGTCGTCCTCCCTCAATGGCTCGCAATGCGAGCAGGCGCTGGCCGTGCCATGAATGCATGAGAGGTGCAGCAGGTTCCGGATCGCACCCACAATTCAGGACGATGAAAGGAACAGGCTATCTCACGACACCGGCGCTGCCCCGCCCTGTTCGGTGCGACGCGCGATGAAATCATCGAGCACAGCCGACGTGGCAATGGCCGTCGCCGGCGGCTCGAAATCGGCGAGGATGCGCTTCCAGATACCGGTGGCGCGTTCGGTTGCGGTCTTGGAACCGGCCTGCGTCCAGTTGCCGAAATTCGACCAGTCGGCCACCAGCGGCTCGTAGAAGGCGGTGCGGTAGCGCGCCATGGTGTGACCTGCCGAGAAGAAATGGCCGCCGGGCTGCACTTCGGCGATCGCCTCGAAGCCGATGGCATCGTCGTCGCCGGGCGTGGCGGCGCACAGTTCAGCCACCGTCTGCAACGCCTCGATGTCGGTGACCAGCTTTTCGAAGGAAACGCTCAGGCCGCCCTCCAGCCAGCCGGCGGCATGGATGCACACGGTGGCGCCTGCCAGCACCGAGCCCCACAGCGCAAACTGCGTCTCATGCGCCGCCTGCGCATCGGAGATGTTGGCCGCGCTGCCGCCGCCCGAACGCCACGGCAGGCCGGTGAAGCGCGCCAGTTGGCCGGCTCCGAGCGTCGCCTTGACATGCTCCGGCGTGCCGAAGGCCGGCGCGCCCGATTTCATGTCGACATTGGAGGAGAAGGAGCCGTAGACGACAGGAGCGCCCGGCCGCACGATCTGCGCCAGCGTCAACCCGGCCAGCGCCTCGGCATGCTGCAGCGTCAGCGCGCCGGCCACCGTGATCGGGGCCATCGCACCCGCCAGGCAGAAGGGCGTGATGATCAGGACCTGGCCCGCCCTGGCGAAGTCGATGATGCCTTGCGCCATCGGGATGTCGAGCTGGCGCGGCGAATTGGTGTTGATGACGGTGTAGCAATGGGCGCCCGAGCGGAACTCGTCCTCGGACAGCCCGCGCGCCAACCTGATCATGTCGAAACTATCGTCGACCTGCGGGGTGCCGCGCGCGAAGATGAAGGGAAGCTTGTCCGACAGGGTCAGTTGCGCCCGGTTGACGGCGTAGTGGCGAAAATGGTTGTCGATGTCCTGCGGCTCGACGCAAGGTCCCAGCATGTGCAGCACGTCGAAATGCTGCACCAGCTTGATGAACTCCTCGAAGGCCGCCAGTGTGCCTGGTCGGCGGCCGCGTTCGAGGTCAGTGACGTTCGGCGCGCCGCACCCTGCCAGGAAGGTCATCGACCCGAGTTCCAGCGTCAGATCGCGGGAGCGGTCACCGGCATGGGTCTGGATCGATTTTGGCGCCGAGGCCAGTGCGGCCGCCACCATGTCGCGGCCGATCCGCACCATGTCGGTTTCGGGGTCGATCAGGGCGCCGGCGCGAGCGAGCAGGTCGCGCGCCTGCGGCAGCAGAACCTTGATGCCCAGCTCTTCCAGCACGCGCAGCGCCGTGTCGTGGATCGAGGCGACGTGGTCGTCCGAAAAGATTGGCTGCGGCAGGAATGGGTTCTTCAGAGAGCGGTAATTGGGCCGGCGGCTGCTCTCGCTGCCGGCCTCGCCGATGCGTCCTCGCCGGCGCTCGCGCCTGCCTTCGCGTGCCGCGTCATCGATCATCCGGAAACCTCCTCATTGCCGCATCGCCTTGCCCAAGGGATCGTAGGGCGAAGCCGGAATGACACGCGCCGGCCGCTCGGTGCCGACAATGTGCACGCAAAGCGCCGTTCCTTCCTCGGCAAAATCGTCATCCACCAACGCCAGCGCGACGCTCTTGCCGATCGTGTAGCCAAAGCCGCCGGAGGTGACGAAGCCGACGCGCCGAGCGCCGTGCCAGACCGGCTCGAAGCCGCTGGCGTCCGCGTCGATGGCATCGACTTCCAGCGTCACGATCCGTCGTGCAACACCGGCCTTGCGTTCCTTCAGCGCCGCCTCGCGGCCAATGAAATCGCCCTTGTCGAAAGCAATGAAGCGGTCGAGCCCTGTCTGGCCGGGCGTGTAGCCTTGCGTGAATTCACGCGACCAGATGCCGAAGCTCTTTTCCAGCCGAAGCGCGTTGAGTGCGTAATAGCCAATCTCGGCGAGGCCGAGATCCTCGCCGGCGGCAAGCAGCGTTTCGCGCAATGTGGCATGCATGGCGGCCGGGCAGTTGATCTCGAAGCCGAGTTCGCCGGCGATGGAGAGGCGAGCCATCCTTGCCCGCACCATGCCGATGTCGAATTCACCGCATGCGATGAATGGCAAGGCTTTGGCGGAGATGTCCTGGTGCGTCGTGCGCTCGACGATCTTTCTGGCATTGGGGCCGGTGACCAGAAAGCCCGACATCGCATCTGAAATATCGGTGACGCAAACGCCTTCAGCCATATGCGCTTCGAACCAGCGCATGTGGAATTCGCGCAGATAGTAGGAGCCCATCAGCCAGTAGTCGCCATTGCCCCAGTTGAAGACGGTGAGATCGCCCTTCAGCCGCCCGTCCGGCCCGAGCATCGGCGCCAGCCTCGCCTGTCCCGCCTTCGGCAGCCTGCAGGCCAGCAGCCTGTCGAGCCAAGCCTCCGCGCCCGGTCCCGAGGTCGCGTAGCGCGCATAGGCCGAGATATCGATGAGGCCGGCGGCGCGCCGGACTTGCAGCGCCTCGTCACCGACGATGTCGAAGGCGTTGGAACGCCTGAGCGTCGTCTCCTCGCGGAATCCCATCGGCGCGAAATAGGCGGGGATTTCCAGCCCCCAGGAGGCCGTCCATTCGCAGCCCGCCGCACTCATGCCGTCATAGGCGCCGGGGCGTTTCAGCGGCCGGCCCGCAGGCAGCCGTTCGTTGGGAAAGGTCATGACGAAACGACGAGAATAAAACTGTCGCGTCGTCTGCCTGAGATATTCCCGGTTTGCGGCGAAGGCGCCGTAGCGGGCGATGTCCATGCCGAAAATGTCGGCCTGCGGCTCGCCGTAAATCATCCACTCGGCCAGCGACTTGCCGACGCCGCCGCCCTGGCTGAAGCCGGCCATGACGCCGCAGGCGACCCAGTAATTCTTCAGGCCGCGGACCGGCCCGACGATCGGATTGCCGTCCGGGGTGAAGGTGAAGGCGCCGTTGACCCATTTGCGGATGCCTGCCGTCGCCAGGCAAGGGAAGCGCTCATGCGCCTTGGCAAGTTCCGGGCCGATGCGGTCGATGTCTTCGGGGATGAGCTCGATGCCGTAATCCCACGGCGCGCCGTCCATGTTCCAGTGCTTCGGGTTCTGCTCGTAGACGCCGAGCAGCACGCCCTTGCGCTCCTGCCGCAGATAGGAAAAGCCGTCGAGATCGACGGCCAGGCCGATCTCCTTGTCGAGGGCAGCGACTTCCGGAATGTCCTCGGTGACGAAATAATGGTGCTCCATCGGCGTCACCGGCAGTTCAACCCCGGCCATGCGGCCGAGTTGCTTGGCCCACAACCCGCCGGCATTCACGACATGCTCGGCGGTGATGGTGCGTTGCTCTGTGACGACATCCCAATGGCCGTCGGCGCGCGCCTTCAGCTCGACCACGCGGTTGCGCAGGATCACGTCGGCGCCGCGCTTCTTGGCGGCACCGACATACGCATGCGTCGTGCCGTAAGGGTCGAGATGGCCCTCGTTGGAATCGTATAGGCCGCCAAGCACGCCGGTGACGTCGACGATCGGGCAGATCGCCATGATCTCGTCAGGCGTCACCAGCCGGGCGGTCTCGATGCCGACCGACTGGAATACCGCCCAGGCCGATTTCAGCCACTCCCAGCGCGCCGGATCGCTGGCGATGTTGACGCCGCCAGTCATGTGCAGCCCGACGTCCTGGCCGGATTCGGCCTCGATCTCGCGGTAAAGGTTGATGGTGTAATCCTGCAGCGCGGCGACATTGGGGTCGGCATTGAGCGCGTGGAACCCCGCCGCCGCATGCCAAGTCGACCCCGCCGTCAGTTCGGCGCGCTCGATCAGCGCCACATCCGACCAGCCGAACCGCGCCAGGTGATAGAGCACCGAAGCGCCCACCACTCCTCCCCCGATGACGACTGCGCGGTAGTGAGACTTCAAGGCTTCCCTCCTCCACGGACTGTTCGAAACCGGAACCATATACGTACTGTACATGAGTGTCTAGTACTACGAACAGCTCCTGGACGCTGTCGAACCTGTGTCGGAACGATCGATTTTTTGGCGCGGCCGCACTTCCCCAGCAGCGTCGCGGCGGGCCGACGCGAATGCGTCACCAACTGTCATGCAAGCATCATGTTCGCGCCTTAGACCGCTTGCCGAGGGCACAAGCGGCCCTCCAGGGCGGCAGCCTCGCCGCCGCCAGGCAACCTCAGAATTCCGCCGTCCCGGCGCTTTGTCATCAAGGGGATTCCATGACGCATCTACGCTCATTCTCGTTGCGGCTGCTGGTCGCCGCGCTGGCGGCCTCGGCCGTTTCGCTGCCCGCCTTCGCCGACAGCTCGGCCAGCGTCGGCGGCGCCAGTTTCGTCAACAAGGGGCTGGTGGGGGTTGGCCGCATCCCGGCCGGCCAGCGCGACAGGTTCGGCGAGACCTTCGGCTCCGGCTCCGGCATGTCGATCGACACCGCGGGCTGGACGCATGATGCCGGCACCTACAGAGGCTCGCTGTGGCTGCTGCCCGACCGCGGTTATAACGTCGTCGGTACCACCGACTACCGGCCGCGCCTCAACACGATCAACATCGAGTTCGCCCCGGTGGCGCCAGGTGCCGCGCCCGCGGCCGGCCAGGAGCAGACCGGCGTCAAGGCGACGCTCGCCGACACCATGCTCCTGACCGACGACAAGGGCGCCGACGCCAGCGGTCTCGACCCGCTGAACGGCGTGCGTCCCGCCGCCGGCGACATGCCTGTCCTGCCGCAGGCCGACAATGGCAAGCTCGCGCTCGACAACGAGGCGATCGTGCGGCTGCCCGACGGCACCATGCTCGTCTCCGACGAATACGGTCCCGACATCTACCGCTTCTCCGCCGACGGCCGTCTGATGTCGGCGACCCAGCCTCCGGCCGCGCTCGTGCCGATGCGCCACGGCACGGCCAATTTTGCTTCCGACAATCCGGGCCCAGGTGCTGCCGAACCCGACCCAAAGGATCCCGAAACCGGCCGCCAGAACAATCAGGGCCTCGAAGGCATGGCAATGACGCCGGACGGCAAGTTCGTAATCGCGGTCTTGCAGTCGGCGACCCGGCAGGACGGCGGCGATTCGGCCTCGACGCGCCAGAACACCAGGGCGCTGATCTATGACGCCTCCGATCTTGCCCATCTCAAGCTGGCACATGAATATGTCGTGCCGCTGCCGGTGTTCAAGGACGCCAAGGGCAAGACCAAGGTGGCTGCGCAAAGCGAGATCGTGGCGCTGTCGGATACCGCTTTCCTGATGCTGGCGCGCGACAGCGGCAACGGCCAGGGCCTGAAGGGCGAGGAGTCGCTGTATCGCAAGATCGACATTGTCGACCTTTCCGGCGCGACCGACATCGCCGGCGGTGCCTTCGATGCCGCCGACAAGCCGGTGGCGCCCAAGGGCGTGCTCGATCCGTCGGTGACGCCGGCAAGGCTGACGCCGTTCATCGACATCAACGACAAGGCCGAGCTTGCCCGCTTCGGCCTGCACAATGGCGCGCCCAATGACAAGGACAACCTCTCGGAAAAGTGGGAAGCGATGTCGCTGGCGAGCGTGCTCGATCCGAAGCTGCCCGACGACTATTTCCTGTTCGTCGCCAACGACAACGATTTCCTCGCCCAGGACGGTTTCCAGGTCGGCGCGCCCTACAAGGCCGAGGACGGCGCCGATGTCGACACCATGTTCCTTGTCTATCAGGTCACGCTTCCCGGCCTCGCCAGGAAGTAAGCATCTTGCAGCAGGCGCCGCCTGGCGCCTCCTGCCCGACAAGCTTGATCGGATGCACGACGGCGTGCCTTGCCCGCCGTCGCTCCTTTCGCAAGGGTGCATCCCGGTCGGGCCTGCGGTATCCTGCGTGCCGGACTCAAAAGAACCAGCTTTGCCGGATGCCCGCCATGGATGAAAAGATGCCCGCGCGCCGGCGCACCGGTGACCTGACCAGCGGCCCCATTCCGCGCACGCTCCTGCTGTTCGCCCTGCCGGTGCTCGGCTCCAACGTGCTGCAATCGCTCAACGGCTCGGTCAACGCTGTCTGGGTCGGCCGCTTCCTCGGCGAATCCGCGCTTACCGCCACCTCGAATGCCAATCTGGTGCTGTTCCTCATCCTCGGCACGGTATTCGGCATGGGCATGGCGGCCACCATACTGGTGGCGCAATCGGTCGGCGCCCGCGATCTCCCCGAGGCACGCCGCATCGTCGGCACCAGCGCCACCTTCTTTTTGCTTCGTCTCGGTGCTGTTCGCCGTCTGCGGCTGGATCTGGGTCGACACCATTCTGGGCGCGCTCGGCACACCGCCCGACGCCTTGCCGCTGGCGCGCTCCTATTTGCGCATCATCTTCGTCGCCGTGCCGATGATGAACCTTCTGTCCTTTGTCATGACGGTGCTGCGCGGCGCCGGCGATTCGCGCACGCCGTTCTTTTTCATGGCGCTCGCCGTCGTGCTCGACATCATCTTGAACCCACTGCTCATCCGCGGCATCGGGCCGTTCCCCGAGCTCGGCATCGCCGGCTCGGCGACCTCGACGCTTGTGGGCCAGACGGTGAGCGTCATTGCCATCCTGATCGTGCTCTATGTCCGCAAGCATCCGCTGCGTCTGGCCGGCGCCAATCTGGCGCTGCTGCGGCCGGACCCCGCCTTGCTGCGCGTCGTCGTCTTCAAGGGCGTTCCGATGGGTTTGCAGATGATCGTGATTTCGGCCGCGGCCCTGACGGTGATGGGCATCGTCAATTCCTACGGTTCGCAGGTGGCCGCCGCCTACGGCATCGCCGCGCAGTTATGGACCTACATCCAGATGCCCGCGCTCGCCATCGGCGCGGCCGTGTCCTCGATGGCGGCGCAGAACGTCGGCGCCGGCCGCTGGGACCGCATCAGCCGCATCGCAGCGTCCGGCGTCGGCTTCAACCTGGTGCTGACCGGTGCTCTCGTGGCACTTCTATGGGTCTTCGATCGCTCGATCCTCAGCCTGTTCCTGAGCCGCGACAGCGCGGCGATAGACATCGCCGCTCACATCAACAACGTCGCGTCCTGGTCGTTCATCCTGTTCGGCGTCACCATCGTGCTGTTCGCCACCGTGCGCGCCACGGGCGCCGTGATGCCGCCGCTGGTCATCCTGGTGATCTCGGTACTGGTCGTGCGCACCGGCTTTGCCTATTTCATGCGGGATGTGATCGGCGAGGAGGCGCTGTGGTGGAGTTTCCCCGCCGGCTCGATCACCTCCCTGCTGCTGGCCGCGGCCTATTACCGTCTCGGCGGCTGGCGCACCCTGCACATGATCGAGAACCGGCCGGCCGCTGGCGAGCCGCCCGACACCGGGCTCGGCGTGCCGCGCCAACGCGCGCATTTTTCCCCAGAGACGCCGAACGGCTGAAGCTGGCCGCTCTCAAGGCCTGTTTTTCAACCCAAAGCCCAGCGCGACCAGCGCAAACACGATGATCATGCCGGCGAACGCCAGGCTGGCCGCGATGGGGCTGGCATAGGTCGAGATGATGCCAATGCCGATGACGGGCAAGGCATTGCCGATAAAGCAGCAGATGAAGAAGCTGGATACCACTTCCGCGCGGCGATCCTCCGGTGCGATCTCGTTCACCACCTGCAGGCTGCCACGATAGCCGAGTGCGGCCGTCACGCCGCAGCAGGCGGTGGCGGCGATCATCAGCGCCATCGACGCCAGCATCTGCGCCGCCACCACCATGAGGATGCTGGGAATCATCAACGCCAGCGCGGTCAGCATGGCCTTGCCGCTCTGCATTTGCTTCAGCGCTACGATGCTGAGCGCGGTGACGATCGCCAATTCGAAGAACAGCGCACCGGCGACAGCATGGTTCGTCTCATGCAGTTGCTGCGCCAGGATGCTTGGCGCCACCGCGGCATAGAAGCCGACCAGCGCCATGGCGCCGAAACCGGTCACCGCCGGCGCGACGAAGCGCGCGCGGATTTCATCCGGCACGGCAAAGTGCGGCCGCATGGAAATCTGCCCGAGGCCGCCAGGCTCCGCCACCGTTTCGCGTGTACGCCAGACCAGGATGAAGACGAATACAAGCGCCGCCAGATAAACGATGAAGACCAGGCGCAAGGGCCACGGTTCATACTGCGCCAACAGTCCCGAAACGAGTGCGCCGAAACCGAGGCCCAGGAAATTGGTGCTGGTGGCAATGACGCTGGCGCGCGCCTTGTCAGCGCCGGGGAGAAGCTCGGCGATCCATGCCGTTCCGGTCCCCGCGCCGACACCGATGCCAAGCCCGCTCAGGACGCGCGCCACATCGAGCAGAACGACATTGTTGGCGAACAGAAAGACAAGCGCGCTGGCGACGGCGACGATCATGGCCGCGAGAGCGGCAGGCCGGCGCCCAACGACATCCGACGCGCCGCCCAACATCAGCAGGGCGCCGAGATTGCCGACGACATAGACCGCGTAGACCAGCGTCAGCGTGATCTGTGAAAAGCCGAATTGCTGCTTGTAGATGATGTACAGCGGCGTCAGCACCGTGCTGCCGGCAAACAGAACGGCGATCATTGTGGCAACCACCGGAATTGCGAGAGCCTCGCCGCCTGCTTCGTTGCGCGTATGCGCCAAGTCACGAATGGCCATGGCCAAACCTCTTCATCGGTTCAGGGATCGCGACCTTAACGCGCCCTTACTCCCGACGTTCCGGCCGGCCGGCGGGCTCCTGACAGCATGACGGACGTTGCCCCGAAACCCGCCGCCTGAACAGGCCCGAATCGGAGCCGATGGTTCCGATCCGTCACGACATCCTGTCGTGTGACCCCGCTAAAATCCGTTATTTGCAGGAAAAACCTGGTGCGATCTTGCACTTCCCGGGACGCGGTTTGTGCGGCGGGCGATGGTGCGGAGGACGGTGCGGCCGATGCTGCCAGTGCGGCGGACGATGCGGCGGGCGCACGATGATCACTGGCGGGCGAACGACATGGGCCCGCGAGAGATAGCCGGAACTGGCCCAGCCGCTGAGGCCGCCGCCATGGATTCTGCACCAACCCGGCTGGCAGCCGGTGACGTTCACCCTGTAGCCGACTGGCAGCGTCCCCACCTTGGCATATCCCGCCCCGGGCCCGGAGCGCACGTTGAGGTTGGTGGTGGTGTGGGCGCTGTAGGCGAACGCGGCGGCCGACGTGCCGAGGATGGCGGCCAGAATGGTCGCGAGGCAGAGCAGAAATCGAAATCTCATCAGTCACTCCATTCGATCGCTCGGCCTTATGTGATTCAGCCGAGGCTGTCTTCGATGGAGGACTGTGGCAAGAAAAGTCAACAATTTGCCACAGCAAAGCATTGCCGCGAGCCGGCCTGGCGGGAGAGTTTCCCCTGATATAGTTGAGAAATTCCCCGGATGGCGTTTATCGGCCTGACAACATCAGCTAACGATTTAGCATCTTCAACGATCGACACCGGACATAGGGCGCAAATCATGGGCAAAGGCAGGGTCGAGGCATTCACCGACGGCGTCGTGGCCATCATCATCACCATCATGGTGCTTGAACTGAAGGTGCCGCACGGCGAGGATCTCTCGGCCTTGCTGCCGCTATGGCCGATCTTCTTCAGCTACGTGCTGTCCTTCATCAACGTCGGCCTTTACTGGAACAATTTGCACAATATGTTCCACACCGTGCAGCGGGTCGACGGCCGCGTGTTGTGGGCGAACCTCAATCTCCTGTTCTGGCTGTCGCTGATGCCGGTGACGACGGCCTTCATGGGCGAAAACCATTTCGCGCCGGTGCCGGTCGCCGTCTACGGCGCCGATCTTGCGCTGTGCGCGATCGCCTACTTCATTCTCGTCGTGACGCTTCACCGATTGCACGGCAACGATACGGCCTTTGCCAGGGCGATCGGCAACGACCGCAAGGGCAAGATCTCGCTTGTCGCCTATCTCTGCGCCATCCCGCTGACCTTCATCAGCCAGTGGATCGGCGTCGCGATCTATGTACTGGTTGCCCTGGTCTGGCTTGTGCCGGACCGGCGTTTCGCACGCGTGATCGAAAAATAGGGATCTATTCGCGCATCGCTTTCAGCTTCTCGGCCACCGACGCGGCAAGATCGGCGTAGCGCTCTTCCAGCCGTTCCGCCGCCTTGATGACCGCAAAGTCATGGCCGAACTTTTCCAGCGCCATGCGCAGCTTCTCGACGAAATCCGCCTGTTTTTCCAAGGCGGAAAACAGCGTCTTCACCTGTGCTTCGTTGATCTCGGGGTTTGCCAGCATCTGCGGCACTTCGCGGTTCATCTGATCGCCGATGGTGGTCTGCTGCTTCAGGATTTCGATCCAGTCCGTCAATCGGGAAATCTCCTTTTTGCGAGGCACCATGCGCAGTCTCGGCTGGACCGGTCAACCCGGCCCATGCCGGCTGCTGAAGCGCAGCCAGGCGCGTGGAGGCTTGCGCCAGCCCGCTCCGGCGCTAAGTTCGGCGCCATCGCAAGAAGGAATCCGCCGCCCATGCTGACCGACGCAGAACTCCAGACCGCTTTGCCCGCGCTTGGTTCGGGCAATGCCGCAGTCATTACCGGCGCTGCCAGCGGCATTGGTCTTGCCGCCGCGAAGCGGCTGGCTCTCATGGGCATGAAGATCGTGCTTGCCGATGTCGCCGGCCCGCGTCTTGAGGATGCGGCCCGTATTGTGTCCGCGATCGCCGGCGACGATGCCGTGCTGGCCGTCGCCGCCGATGTTTCGAAGGCACAAGACGTGGATCGTCTCGCCGAAAGAGCCTTTGGCGCCTTCGGCAATGTGTCGCTGCTGATGAACAATGCTGGTGTCGGCAACAACCCGGGTAAGCCGTGGGAGAACCGCGACGCTTGGAAGCAGCTGCTGGACATCAATTTCTGGGGTGTCGTGCATGGCGTCGAAGCCTTCGTGCCCCGCATGCTGGCGGCCCGCCAGCCGGGCCTGATCGTCAACACCGGCTCCAAGCAAGGCATCACCACGCCGCCTGGAAACCTTGCCTACAACGTCTCCAAGGCCGGCGTGAAGACCTTTACCGAGGGACTGGCGCATGCCCTGCGCAACGAACCGGGTGCCCATCTGTCGGCGCATCTGCTGATCCCGGGCTTCACCTATACCGGCCTGACCGAGGGTGCGACCGAGAAGCCGGCCGACGCCTGGACCGGCGAACAGGTCATTGATTTCATGCTGGAATCCCTGACAAAGCGCGACTTCTACATCCTGTGCCCTGACAACGAGGTGACGCGTCCGCTGGATGAGAAACGCATGGCCTGGGCGATCGGCGACATCATCGAAAACCGCCCTGCTCTGTCGCGCTGGCACCCCGACCACAAGGATGCCTTCGCGGCATTCATGAAGCAATGAGCATGTCCGAAAAATGAGAGCCGGTGTTCGGATCGGGTCGCATTCGAGCAACGACGGAACCCTTGGGGGTTAACCGGTTTCAGCCGGTGCTTCGAGCCACCTGCTTTTTCGGTTTGCTCTTTGACGCCACGGCTTTCTTGGCAGCTACGGCCGCGATTTTCTCGTCATGCCGCTTCGCTGCCCGCTCGCATTTGGCACGGATCTCCTGGACCTCGGCTTCGGTCAGATGCTCGATACCGATGAAGGTGTTCTTGGCTTCGCTGACCCGGATCAACTCGTCCAGTTTGGCCTGGATTGCCGCGCCGTCTCGATTCTGGGTGTTTTGGATGAGAAACACCATCAGGAAGGTGATGATCGTCGTCCCGGTGTTGATCACCAGTTGCCAAGTGTCCGAGAAGGCGAAGAGTGGGCCGCTTACTGCCCAGATGATGACGATCAGGCAGCAGAGTGCGAATGTCGGCGACAGCCCCGCAAGGTGGGCTACCCGGTTGGCGATTTTGGTGAAGAGCTTCTCGATCATGGGGTCCCTCAAACAGCGCCGCGCCGTGCGGTACGCCGGAAGGAACAACCGGCGGCCATATCGGGTTCCCATCGGAAAGAAATACAACCGCCGCAATCGAATGCACGCATCAAGGGAATCGGAAGGACAACACACTTTATCGGTTTGGTGTCACAGTAACGGTGCAGGCAAAACAGGCCTGTTCCTTCCGCTTCACAGCGGTTTACCTCCAGCCCCTTCCGTTGCGCCACCCCCGCATGACGGAAGGGGTTCAGTCCGGAGCGCTCGCACAGTGGTTCCCTGAAGCGCGCCTTTGGCGCAAATGCGCGTGCTCTTCAGCCGCGCCGGCGTCACTCACGCGGCGTGATTTTCCCAGCGGTCCAGGAAGGTCTCGATGGTCATGGCCTGCATGTCGGGAACGGCGCTGGCGAGCTTTTCGACCGGCCAGTCCCACCAGGCGAGAGCCTCGATCCGCGCCGCGACATCGGCTGCGAAGCGCGGCCGAAGCGGCTTGGCCGGCACCCCGGCGACGATCGCATAAGGCGGCACGTCATGCGTGACGACGGCATTGGCGCCGACGACGGCGCCATTGCCGATGGTGAGGCCGGGCATGATCACGGCCCCGTGGCCGATCCACACGTCATGGCCGATGCTCACCGCCTTCGCCTGGCGTCGTTCGCGGAAGACGGCATCGACGCCCAGCCAGCGGAAATATTCGTTGGGCCGGTAGCTGACCTTGTGCTGGGTCAGCCGCTCGATCGGATGATCCAGTGCATTGATGCGGCTGTTGGCGGCAATCGAGCAGAATTTGCCGATGCTCGTGTAGATCGCCTCGGCGTGCCGCTCGAAGTAGGAAAAATCGCCGACGCTCACTTCGCGCAGTACCACCCGCTCGCCGATCGAGGCGTAGCGGCCCAGCTTGCATGCTTTCAGCTCCGCCGTCGGATGGATACGCGGCTCGGGATCTTTCAGCACGAGATTTTCGGAACGGTCCATACGGGCGGCTTTACGTCAGGGCAATAGCTCCCGCAAGCCGGGAGCAATTGTCGGTCGGGTCAATTGCACGGAAAAACGGATCCATCTATTTCGGTTTGCCCTTGGTCCACACCACGTTCTGGCCGTAGAGCGGCACGGTGGTGACCGACATTTTGGCCGAGCCGTTCTGCACCTGGCGCGAATGCGAGAGGTAGATCAGCGTCTCGTTGGCCTTGTCGTAGATGCGGTTCACCACCTGCTTCTTCCAGATCAGGCTGATGCCTTGCTTGAACACCTCCTCGCCGCCTTCGCTCATGTCGATGTCGCCGATGGTGATCGGACCGGTCTGGCGGCACGAAATCGAGGAATCGGAAGGATCCTCGAACCAGTTGCCCTTGTGCAGGCGGTCGATGATGCCGCGGTCGAAATAGGACACGTGGCAGGTGACGCCGTCCACCTTCGGGTCCTTGATCGCTTCGACGATGATGTCGTTGCCGAGCCAGTCGACGCCGACCTTGCCGACTTCATCGGCGACTGCGGCACCGGCGCCAAGGACAAGGCACGCGGCCAGGGCGCCGCCGATCAGATTTCGCCCAATCAGTCGTTGCAAGATAGCCTCCGAGGTTCAAGTTTGCCGGTCTCAGGTGGGGCGAAGGACGTTGCATTGCAAGCCGGCGGCCCCGATCAAAACGCCGGCATAGGTCACGGCCGGTTGCGTCAACGCGGCACCTTTGCGTGTACCCGGTCGAACCGCTAAGACTGTTCGCCGAACCAAGGGCTGCCTGGCCATGGCCGGCATGCCGATGAAATTACAAGACGGAATCCTACTGATGATGCGCTCAATACTGGTCGGCATTCTCGTCCTGATGGCGGCCGGCATAGGCTGGCTGACCTTCGACTGGTATCGCGGCCACTATGGCGGCGAGCCTTTCGGTGCCGCCTTTACGCTGGTCGACCAGAAAGGCGCGCCGATCACCGAGGCCGCCTTCCGGGGCCACCCCAGCGTCGTCTTCTTCGGCTTCACCCATTGCCCAGAGGTCTGCCCGACCACGCTATTCGAACTGTCCGGCTGGCTGAAGACGCTTGGTGACGATGGCAAGAACCTGCATGCCTATTTCGTCTCGGTCGATCCGGAGCGCGACACCCCCGCGGTCATGAACGCCTATGTCAGCAATTTCTCTGACCGCATCACCGGCATATCGGGCGACCCGGACAAGGTCCACGCCATGGCGAAGTCCTTCGGCATCTACTGGAAGAAGGTCGACACCGGCGACGGCGACTACACGATGGACCATACCGCCTCGGTGCTGCTGCTCAACGGCAAGGGCGATTTCGCCGGCACGATCGCCTATGGCGAAAGCGCCGACACCGCGGTGGAAAAGCTCAAACGCCTCGCGGCCAAGGGCTGATGCGAATCCATGACCCAGACGCGGCTCCATTTCACCGCCGGCAAGATCGAATCCACCAGAATTTTCGCCGCCCTCGATGCCGCCTTTGAGGACGAAGGCTTGCCGATAGCCGTGCTGGAGGTCGATGAGGACGCGGACATTCATGAAGTCTCTCTCTATGCCGACGGCGATGTGGATGCGGTCGAGGCGCGGGTGAAGGACATTCTGGCAGGGCTAGCCCTGTCCAGGCCGGTCGAGCGCGAGACCTTGCCCGATATCGACTGGGTGGCGCGCTCGCTGGAAGGGCTGAAACCGGTGCGTGCCGGCCGTTTCTTCGTGCATGGCGCGCATGATCGCCGCAAACGCCACAGTGGCGAGCTTGCCATCGAGATCGAAGCGGGGCTGGCCTTCGGCACCGGCCACCACGGCACCACCGCCGGATGCCTGGAAATGCTGGAAAAGGTGACGCGGCGCGAGCGGCCGCGCAACGCGCTCGATCTCGGCACCGGCAGCGCGGTGCTGGCCATCGCTGTGGCCAAGCTCTTCCATATTCCCGTGCTGGCGACCGACATCGATCCGGTGGCGGTAAGCGTTGCCGCCGCCAATGCGCGGCTCAACCACGTCAAGGCGCTGGTGGAAACAGTGACCGCACCCGGATTCCACCATCCGATCTTTGCCAGGCGTGCGCCTTTCGACCTGATCATCGCCAACATATTGGCGCGGCCGCTGATGCGGCTTGCTCCGGAAATGGCGCGACACATCAGCCTCGGCGGCTCGCTGGTGCTGTCAGGCATCCTCGACCGGCAGCGCGATGCGGTGATCTCCGCCTATGTCGGCCAGAGCTTTCGCCATGTCAGAACGCTGCACCGCGAAGGCTGGGTGACGATCCATCTCAAACGGTGACGCAGCCCCGTCTGGCCCTGCTGAAATCGATTCCGGTTTCCAGCTCCATGCGCTACGGTCGGGCACTATCCGAGGGAGACGCCACCATGTTCCAGACCTTTGATTCCGCTGGCAATCCGGCCGTCGGCAGACCGCGCGTGGCGCTGCTGCGCCAATGGCTGGCGGAAAACGGCCTGGATGGATTTGTCGTTCCCCGCGCCGACGAGCATCAGGGCGAATATGTCGCCGACCGCTCGGCGCGGCTAAAATGGCTGACCGGCTTCAGCGGCTCCGCCGGCGTTGCCATCATCCTGCGCGACCGCGCCTTCATCTTCGTCGACGGACGCTACACGCTGCAGGTGCGCGGCGAAGTTGATCTCGGTATCTTCTCGATCGAGAGCCTGGTCGACAATCCGCCTGCAAATTGGCTCAAGGATAACCTCGGCAAGGGCGCGCGGCTCGGCTTCGACCCCTGGCTGCACACGATCGGCGAGGTCAAGGCGCTGCGGGCCTCGGCCGAAAAGACCGGCGCCGTGCTGGTGCCGCTCGAGGCGAACCCGATCGACATAATCTGGAAGGATCAGCCGGATGCACCGGTCGCTCCTGTCGAACTCCATCCCATCGGTTTTGCCGGCGAGCTCGCCAAGGACAAGCTGGCGCGGCTGGCGGCGGCGATCGGCCAGGAGGGCGCCACCCATGCGGTGCTGACGGATCCCTCCTCGATTGCCTGGGCCTTCAACATCCGTGGCGGCGACGTACCGCACACGCCGCTGGCGCTCGGCTTCGCTGTCCTCGCTGCCGACGGACGGCACCGGCTATTCATGGACAGCCGAAAATTCTCGCGCCAGGTTGCGGCGTATCTCACCCAGCTTGCCGAGCCCCATGAGCCCGGTGAATTCGAGGCCGCGGTCGTGGCGCTGGCCAAGAGCGGCGCGAAAATCGCGCTAGACCCCGTTTTGGCCGCCTACAGGCTGCGCATGCTGGTCGAGGACAATGGCGGCGAGGTGATTGCCGCTCCCGACCCGGCCCGCATCCCGCGCGCCACCAAGAACCAGGCCGAGATCAACGGCTCGCGCGCCGCGCATCGGCGCGATGGCGCGGCGGTGGCGAAGCTTTTGTGCTGGCTCGACCGCCAGAAGCCCGGCTCGCTCGACGAGATCGCGGTCGTCACCCGGCTGGAAGAGACGCGCCGGCAGACCGGCGAGGAAACGCAAATGCCGCTGCGCGACGTCTCCTTCGACACCATTTCGGGCGCCGGCCCGAATGGCGCCATCATGCACTACCGCGTCTCACGCGCCACCAGCCGCAAGCTCCAGGCCGGCGAGCTGTTCCTGCTCGATTCCGGCGCCCAATATCAGGACGGCACCACCGACATCACCCGCACCGTGCCGATCGGCCAGCCGACCGAGGAAATGCGCGAACGCTTCACGCTCGTGCTGAAAGGCATGATCGGCATTTCCACGCTGCGTTTCCCCGCCGGCACGCGCGGCTCGGAAATCGACGCCGTCGCCCGCATGGCGCTGTGGAAGCACGGCTGCGACTTCGCCCACGGTACCGGCCATGGCGTCGGCTCTTATCTGGCGGTGCACGAAGGCCCGCAACGCATCGCCCGCACGGGCACCGAAAAGCTGCTCGAAGGCATGATGCTGTCCAACGAGCCGGGCTATTACAAGGAAGGTTCTTACGGCATCCGCATCGAGAACCTCATCCTGGTGACGCCGGCCGAGCAGATCGACGGCGGCGACATCGCCATGCACGGTTTCGAGACGCTGACCCTGGCGCCGATCGATGTCAGGCTGGTGCGCTCGGATTTGTTGACCCGCGACGAGCTGCATTGGCTCGACACCTACCACGCCCGCGTGCTGGCCGAGATCGGCCCGATGCTCGACGGCGAGACGCTGGCCTGGCTGGAAAAGGCAACGGCGCCGTTACCGCATGGCGCTAAGATTTGAGTGCGTCTAAGGCGGCGCCAGCGTTCGAACGATCGCGCCCGGAACTCTACCCCACGAACTGCCGCGCCAGGATCAGCATCGCCGCACCAGCCAAAAACATCGCCATCAGCCCGCCGCGCAGCGAAACCATGGCGGTGACAACCAATGCCGCCCATTCCGCCGGTCCGGCATTCAACAGTTCCGGCGCCACCAATGTCGTCAGCACCGCCGCCGGCACCGCGTTGAGGCCGGCCTCGACGCGCGGATGGATATTGTCGAAGCGCGAGATGACCAGATGCCCGCCGATCCGCGTAAGATAAGTGGCGATCGCGCCGGCGATGATGATCCAGAACGTCGTGCTCATGGCCGTGCCTTCACGCCTGAGTGGTGGGGCGGCAGGATGACGGCCAGCAGCACGCCGGCGATGGCGCCGATCGAAACGTGCCAGGGTGAACCTACCATCTTGTAGGCGACGATCGAGGCGCAAGCACTGGCGACGACCACCGGCAGCCACAACGGCCGCTTGCGGAAGCCCATCACCAGGCCAAGGAAATAGATCGGCAGCAGGAAATCGATGCCCAGCGCATGCGTGTCGGGGATGAGCTTGCCGAACACCGCGCCGAGCGCGCTTTCGATCACCCAGAATACATAGACCGGCAGGCCGAGCCCGAGATACCAGGCGAAGCCGACCGTCTCGCCGGACTGCGCCCTCGCCTCGGCGACGGCGAACTGCGGATCGGTGAGGATGAAGAAGCCGAGCGCTTGGCTGACCACGGGCCAGTGCGCTATGCGCCGGCCGATACCCGCCGAATAGAGCACGTGGCGAAAATTGACGGCGAAGATTGACAGCACGATCAGCCACGGCGCGACATGCTGGCCGAACAGCTCGATGCCGACCATCTGGCTGGCGCCGCCGAAGATCATCGCACTCATCAGGAAGGCTTCGAACACCGAGAAGCCATTGTCGACGGCCAGCGCCCCGAACAGCACCCCGAACGGCGCCGACGCCACAACGACCGGCATGGAAAGCCGCACGCCTTGCCAGAAATCGCTCTTTGCGCCGTTCTCGGAAATTGCATCCGACACCATGGATAACTCCCAGGAGAATGGCCTGATCTAGGTAGCGTGGCCCGCCTTGTCACACGAATTCGGTTGAGCCCAACAATCAGCGGAAATGATTGCCAGGACCAATCCTAGCCCTGCGCCACCTTGCCCTCGATCGCCCTCCCCCAATCGAGCAGCGGCTTGGCGCGCATGGTGAAATCGACCAGCTCGTCGACCAGCGCCGCCGTGTGGATCCCCGTCGGATCGATGACATACTGGACGTAGAAATGACGGTTCCGGATGGCCTCGGCCAGATCGGAATCGCCGACATGCTCGAAGCCTCGCGGCGTGCGCTTCATGCGGCCTTCCGTCTCGAACTCCAGACCGTTCTTCTTCAAGGCGGCCACCAGGGCGCGGAACCTGTCCGGCCTTGCCGCGATGGCCTTGCGCATGGCGAGCAACAGTTCCGGGGCGGGCTGCCACCAGGCAATGTCGGCGAAGCAGCGTTCCAGCCCGACATGGACATAGAACACGCCCTGCTCCATCTTGGTGCCGTCGGGCGACAGGATCGCCGACAGATGCCGGTTGTAAGGCCGCTTGTCCTTGGCGAAGCGCACGTCCCGGTTGATCCGGAACAGTGATTTCTTGCGGTCGCCCTTGAGGCCGAGCCCGGCCTCGCCGAAACGGCGTGTGAGCGTCTCCACCAGATCGCCCAGCGGATCGCGCAATTCCTGTTCGAACAGGTCACGATTCTCTACGAACCACTCGCGGCTCTGGTGGAAATCAAGCGCCTTCAGGAACGGAATAGCCTTCTGGCCGAACCCCTTGAATTCGCCTGACATCATGCCTTGCCGATCCGCTGCAGCCACGCGTCCTCGTCTATGACCTCGATGCCGAGTTCACTGGCAAGCTTGAGTTTCGAGCCCGCGCCGGGCCCCGCCACCACCAGATCGGTCTTGGCCGAAACCGAGCCCGCCACCTTGGCGCCCAGCCGTTCGGCCATCGCCTTGGCTTCGGAACGCGTCATCTTTTCCAGCGAGCCCGTGAACACGACGGTCTTGCCCGCGACCACGCTGTCGGCCGAGACGGTGACGACATACGGCTTCGGCCTGACCTGTTTAAGCAACGCCTCAAGCACGTCGTCATTGCGCTCATTGCCGAAGAAATCGGCCAGCGCGTTGATCACCGTATCGCCGATGCCGTTGATCGACGGGAAGACACTATGCGGATCGTCAGCCGCCGCGGTCTCCTTGCCGACGCGGATCAGTTCCTCGATTGTCGAAAACGTCCGGGCAAGCACGGCCGCCGTCGTTTCGCCGATATGGCGGATCCCAAGCGCAAAGATGAAGCGGTCGAGCTCGGGTTCGCGGCGCGAATCGATCGCCGCAAAGAGCTTGTCCAACCCTTCATAGTTGCGGTCCTCGACGCTGCGCACATTCTTGCGCGTCTTGCCCGACGCCGCCTCGCGCTGCCTCGCCTGCTCCTCGCGCCGCTCGGCCAGCGCCTTGGTGACGGCGGGACGCCGATCCCTGAGCGTGAAGATGTCGGCGGCCGTCTTGACCAGGCCCGCATTGAAGAACAGGTCGATGTTTTCCGCGCCTAGTCCCTCGATATCCATGGCTCCGCGCGACACGAAGTGGCGCAGCCCTTCCACGGCTTGCGCGGGGCAGATCAGTTCGCCCGTGCAACGCCTGCGGGAATCCTCCTTGCCGGTCTTCTCGTTGATTTCGCGCGTCGCCGGCGAGCCGCAGATCGGGCAAGTATGTGGGAATTCGTAAGGCACGGCATCCGGCGGACGCTTGTCGACGACGACACTGACGATCTGCGGGATGACATCCCCTGCCCGCTGGATCACCACGGTGTCGCCGATGCGCACGTCGATGCCGTCGCGGATCGGCTGGCCGTTGCTGTCGAAACCCTTGATATAGTCTTCGTTGTGCAGCGTGACGTTCTCGACCACGACGCCCCCGACTGTCACGGGCGCAAGCCTCGCCACCGGCGCCAGCGTGCCGGTGCGCCCGACCTGGATGTCGATCTTCTGCACGGTCGTCATCGCTTGTTCGGCCGGAAATTTGTGCGCGATGGCCCAGCGCGGTTCGCCGGTGACAAAGCCCCACCGGCGCTGCAACTCCAGCTGGTCGACCTTGTAGACGACGCCGTCGATGTCGTAGCCCAAGGAAGAACGCTGTTCCTCGATGCGGTGATAATGCGCGATCAGTTCGCCGACCGACCTCGCCCGCACCATCAGCGGGCTGACTTTGAAGCCCCATTCCGCGAATTTCTGCACCGAATCGTATTGTGTCGGAGCGGGGTCGGCTGTCGTGTAGCCCCAGGCATAGGCAAAGAATTTGAGGTTCCGGCTGGCGGTGACCGATGGATCCTTCTGGCGCAGCGACCCAGCCGCCGTATTGCGCGGATTGACATAGTCCTGGCCGCCGGCGGCCGCTGAGCGCTGCTTCAGCGCCTCGAATTCGGCATAGGTCATGTAGACCTCGCCGCGTATCTCGATGATTTCGGGCCAGCCCGAGCCTTTCAGCCTGCCGGGAATATCGGCGATGGTCCTCAGATTGGCGGTGATGTCTTCGCCGACAGCGCCATCGCCGCGCGTTGCGCCCTGCACGAACACGCCGTTCTCGTAACGTAGCGAGGCCGACAGGCCGTCGATCTTCGGTTCGGCCGTGAAGGCGATGTCGAGATCCTTGTCGCGGTCGAAGAAGCGCCGGCCGCGTTCGATGAAATCGGCGACGTCCTCGTCGGTATAGGCCTTGGCGAGGCTGAGCATGGACACGGCATGACGCACCTTGGCAAAGCCTTCCGCCGGCGCGGCACCGACCCTGCGCGATGGCGAATCCTCGCGCACCAGGGCGGGAAAGCGCTGCTCGATGGCGAGGTTGCGCCGGGTCAGCGCATCATAGGCGGCGTCGGTGATAACAGGCGCGTCCTCGGTATGGTAGCGGCGGTCGTGCTCCGCGATCTCCTGCGCCAGGCGCTTCAGCTCCGCTTCGGCTTCGCTCTCACTGAGTGAATCGACTGGTCTTTCAGACATCGCACGGCTTCCCTGACCAATGCACGCCGCCCAAAATATGGTGCGATTTTGGGGCAACGACATGCGCAAAACAATAACCAAGGCGCGGCGCACTTTGGTTGGGCGCCACTATAAATCAGGATTTGGCAGGAGGGAGCCGGCCTGCGAAAAAATCATTCCTGAACAGCAGGATGCAGCCATATCCTGACTCGCCTTCACGGGAAACGAGCTTTCAGGCAGCCGCCGTATTCTCCCGCAGCAATCTTTCGGCGGCCGCGCGCGCTTCGTCGGTGATGGTGGCGCCGGCCAGCATGCGCGCGATCTCTTCCTGGCGCGCCGCCCGGTCCATTTCGGCGATACCGGTCGCGACCTTGTCGGTGCTGCCGGATTTGGAGATCAGGAAGTGCGTCGCCGCGCGGGCCGCCACCTGCGGCGCATGGGTGACCGAGAGCACCTGCACGCGCCTGGACAATCTTGCCAGCCGCTGGCCGATGGCATCCGCGACGGCGCCGCCCACCCCTGTGTCGATTTCATCGAAGACCAGCGTTGGCGCCGAGCCCCGGTCGGCCAGCGCCACCTTCAGCGCCAGTAGGAAGCGCGAAAGCTCGCCGCCGGAAGCAACCTTCATCATCGGCCCGGGTCGCGTGCCGGGATTGGTGCGCACCCAGAACTCGATCTGGTCGATGCCCTCTTCCATGCGGCTCTCGGCCTCGCTCTTCATCTCGACGATGAAGGCGGCGCGTTCGAGCTTAAGCGCCGGCAGTTCGGCCATCACCGCCTTGGTCAGCCCGACCGCCGCGGCATGGCGAAGCGAGGACAACTGCGCGGCGGCGATATCATAGGCTTCGCGCGCTGCGGCCGCCTGCTTTTCCAGCCCATGAAGGCGCTCCTCGCCGGCATCGAGATCGGCAAGATCGGCAACCATCGTGTCGCGCAATTGCGCCAAATCATCGACGGCAACGCTGTGCTTGCGCGATGCCGCGCGCAGCGAAAACAATCGCTCTTCCGCCTTTTCCAGCCGCTGTGGATCATATTCGGTGGCGCGCAAAGCCGCCTCGACACCCGACTGCGCCGCGTCGAGCGACAGCATCGCCTCATCCAGCGACTTGACCACTTCGTCGAGCAGCCCGGGGGCCTCGCCGGCCTTGCGCTGCAACCGCCTGAGCAGGCTGGCCAGTTGCGGCAAGGGCGAGGATGGACCCGAAAGCACGTCCTGCGCGTCGTGGATTTCGGAGGCGATCTTCTCGGCCCGCATCATGTGGGCGCGCAAGTCGGCAAGCTCAGTCTCCTCACCCGGCTGCGGATCGAGCTTGGTCAGCTCCGTGACCGCTGCGCGCAGGTAGTCCGCTTCGCGCGCCGCCGCCGCCACCTTGGCACGATGGCGCGAGAGCTCCTGCTCGCAGGCGCGCCAGTGCCGCCAGGCCTCGGCCGCCGACCGGACGGCGCCGAGATGGCCGCCGAAGGCGTCGAGCACGTCGCGATGCGCGCCGGGATCGACAAGGGCGCGTTCGTCATGCTGGCCGTGGATCTCGACCAGCGCGCGGCCGACGTCGCGCATCAGCGTCACGCTGGACGGCTGATCGTTGACGAAGACGCGGGTGCGGCCGTCCACAGTCTGCAAGCGGCGCAGGATGATGTCGCCGTCGTCCTCGATGGCATTCTCGGCAAGCAACGCGCGCACCGGATGGTTGCGCGGCACGTCGAACACGGCAATCACCTGGCCCTGTGCCGCGCCGTGGCGCACCAGGGAAGCGTCACCGCGAGCCCCAAGCGCCAAGGACAGAGCGTCGAGCAGGATGGATTTTCCGGCGCCGGTCTCGCCCGTCAGCACCGAGAGACCGGGCTGGAAGTCGATATCCAGCTTCTCGATCAGGACGATATCGCGGATCGACAGCCTGGAAAGCATCGTTACGCCTGCATCAGGCGCCGGTGATCAGTTTCCCGGCCTTGGATATCCACGAGCCGGCATTCTCGCGCGGCGCAAGCCCGTTGCTCTGCAGGAGCTTGTAGGAATCCTTGTACCATGGGCTGTCGGGATAATTGGTGCCGAGAACGGCGGCGGCGGTCTGCGCCTCCGAAGTCAGGCCCATCGCATAATAGCTCTCGGTCAGGCGCGCCAGCGCCTCCTCGACGTGGCGGGTGTTGGAATAATTCTCGACCACATTGCGGAAACGCTTGACCGCGGCGATGTATTCGCGGCGTTCGAGATAATAGCGGCCGATCTGCATCTCCTTGCCGGCGAGCTGGTCGTTGGCGAAGCGGATCTTTTCCTTGGCGTCATCGACATATTCTGAATTAGGCCAGCGCGTCACGAGATCCTGCATGGTCTGCACGGTCTGGCGCGCTTCCTTCTGATCCTGCGTCACGTCCTTGATCTGGCGGTAGTAGCTAAGGCCGATGATGTACTGCGCATAAGCCGCGTCATCCGTTGACGGATACAGCGTCAGATAACGCTTGGCCGACGAGATCGCTTCGTCGTAGCTGCCCTTGCGATAGTCGGCGAACGCGCCCATCACCATCGATTTGCGGGCCCACTCCGAATAAGGATGCTGGCGGTCGACCGCGTCGAACTTCTTGCTCGCCTCGTCGAGGCGTCCGGCATTCAGATTGGCGAGCCCTTGGTTGTAGAGAACGTCGGCCGGCTCGGTCTGGTCGACATAGGTCGACAGGTCGATATCTTTTTCCGACGACATGCAAGCAGACAGGAAGAGCGATGGAACAACCACCGAAAGCGCCAGGAAAACGGACCGCTGCGGCGCTTTCAATTGACCGACTCGCTTGAAGAACATGATTGGATTGCGCCCTTTCGGCGTTATTTCAGTGCCTGTTGCATATCGTTTCCCCAAAACTGGTCCCCACTTCCAGGCGACATGCACTATCGACGGCAGCAGCCATAAACCATAACCGCCTTGCCCGGCAACGCTATGTCTAGGCAATCGAACATTTTTGTGGCGGCCGGGCCGCGCCGGAGCATCCCTGCGATTTCGCCGGCAAATGATGCATTCATGCAACACCAGCGAGCTGCGATGGCATCCGGAAAGTGGCGCGACTCAGATCATCCAGGGCGCATAGAGAGGCGCGTTGACGGCGCTCATCTCGGCCGCACGGCCGCGCTCGCGGCGGGTCGTTTCGACGATCTCGAATGCGGTACGGTCCGACAGCACGCGCCGCAAGGCGGCCGCATTCAGCCTATGGCCGCCACGATAGGAGCGGAAGCAGCCGATGAAGCGGGCCCCGGCCAGTGCCAGATCGCCCATGGCGTCCAGCGTCTTATGGCGTACGAACTCGTTGGGGTAGCGCAAGCCGCCCATGTTGATGACGCGGTTGTCGTCACCGATGACCAGCGAATTCTCAAGCGAGGATCCCAGCGCATAGCCGGCGGCCCACAGCCGCTCGACGTCCTTCATGAAGCCGAAGGTGCGGGCGCGCGCGATGTCGCGGCGGAAAATGTCCGCATTGATGTCGGACGCGAACAGCTGCCGGCCGATCGCCGGGCTTTCGAAATCGATCTCGACCTCGAAGCGAGTGCCGTCATAGGGCCTGAACTCAGCCCAGGAGGCGCCGTTCTCGATGCGGACCGGCTTGACGATCCGGATGTAGCGCCGCTTGACCGACAGCGTTTCGATGCCGGCCTGGTCTATGGCCTCGACGAACGCCATGGCGCTGCCGTCGAGGATAGGGACCTCATGGCCGTCGATCTCGATGATGACATTGTCGATGCCGAGCCCGAACAGCGCCGCCATGATGTGCTCGACCGTGGCGATGTGCTCGCCAGAGGGATCACCGAGCATGGTGCACAGGTCGGTTGCGCCGATCTCGGAAAACAGGGCGCGGAACTCGCGACCTTGCCCGTTCTCACTAAAAAGCTGGAAAACGATGCCGGTGTCGGCATCCGCCGGGAGAAAGCTGATGGAAACTTCCTTGCCGCTGTGAACGCCGGTGCCCGTAAGCGACGCGCGCGTCTTCACTGTCGTCTGATAGTCGTGCAAGACAATCCCCATAAGCCCGAAATGCCTAGGTCCGCTTCTCCAGCCCGAGGGCGCGGCTCTCTTGTAAAAATCGGCAGGCCAGGTCACTTCCCCCGAAATCCCGGCAAACCGACGACGGTAGGCAATGAAGATAATGTCCCGTCAGGGATAGTCCAAATCACGGTTTCTTACTCTTTGTAACCGCAACCGACGTATGGATAGCCTCTTAAGTGCTTGAATTTGCATTATTTTAAACGTTAACAGGCAAGCAATTCCTTGCTTGCCTGTTAACAATTGTTACAGCCCGTTAACCGCTCAGTTGGCCTGGCGACGCAGGAACGCCGGAATTTCCAGCTGGTCGTCCTCCTGAGTCGCCCTGGCCTGCGGCGTCAGGCGGCCTTGGTCGTCGAGCTGGCCGCGACGAGGCGCGTAGAGCTGCGCGTCCTGGCTTGCCAGACGGCGCACTTCCGGTGCGGCCTGACGCAGCTTGGGCTCGCGCGGCTGCGCCGGCTGCAGGCGTGCAGGCTCTTCCTCGCGGCGCGTCAGGCCGTTGGTCAGACGCTTCAAGAGCCCCATCGGTCCGCTGTTCTCATGGTCGGCCGGGCGGCTCTTGGCGTCGACCTCGGCCTTCACGACAGGCGGAAAGTCCTCGACGCGCGGCATGCGCTGGGGAGCCATCGCGACCGGCTGCTGGACTTCGCGCAGGATCTCGCGCGGCTGAGGCGCCGGCTGCATCTGCTGGACCACGGGCTGCACCATCGGTTGCGGCTGCGCCGGCGGAGCCTGGAAGATCTTGCTCTGCGGACGGAAATCATCCGCATGGGCAATTGGCGCCGGACGGGCTTGTGCCATCGCCGCGGCGTTTGCTTCGGCCAGTTGGATCGCTTCCGCGACCGGATCGGCGGCGCGCGGCTCGAACGCAGCCTGCTGGACCGGCGCGGGGCGGCTTTCCGCCGCGGCAACGGCCGGGCGGGCGGCCGGCTTCTGCGGCGCGGTGCGGATCGAGATCGGCGCGGCGGCGATTTCGGCCGCCGACTTGTCGATGCCGGTGGCCACAACCGAGACGCGGATGACGCCTTCGAGCTCCTCGTCGAAAGTGGCGCCCAGGATGATGTTGGCGTCCTGGTCGACCTCCTCGCGGATGCGGGTCGCCGCTTCGTCGACTTCGAACAGCGTCAGGTCGCGGCCGCCGGTGATCGAGATCAGCAGGCCCTTGGCGCCCTTCATCGAGGTCTCGTCGAGCAGCGGGTTGGCGATCGCGGCTTCCGCGGCCGCCATCGCGCGGCCCTCGCCCGATGCCTCGCCGGTGCCCATCATCGCCTTGCCCATCTCGCGCATCACCGAACGAACGTCGGCGAAGTCGAGATTGATCAGGCCTTCCTTGACCATCAGGTCGGTGATGCAGGCTACACCTGAATAGAGAACCTGGTCAGCCATGGCGAACGCGTCGGCGAAGGTGGTCTTGTCATTGGCCAGCCGGAACAGGTTCTGGTTAGGGATGACGATCAGCGTGTCGACGCATTTCTGCAGCTCCTCGATGCCGAAATCCGCCGTCTTCATGCGGCGCTGGCCTTCGAAATGGAACGGCTTGGTGACGACGCCGACAGTGAGGATGCCCTTCTCGCGGGCGGCGCGCGCCACGACCGGCGCCGCTCCCGTGCCCGTGCCGCCGCCCATGCCCGCGGTGACGAAGCACATATGGGTGTTGGACAGGTGATCGATGATCTCGTCGATGCATTCTTCCGCTGCCGCGCGGCCCACTTCAGGCTGGGATCCGGCGCCCAGCCCCTCGGTGACATGCGCGCCGAGCTGGATCAGCCGGTCGGCTTTCGACATGGTCAGCGCCTGCGCGTCGGTGTTGGCGACAACGAACTCGACGCCGCGCAGACCGGCGGTGATCATGTTGTTGACGGCGTTGCCGCCGCCGCCGCCGACGCCGAACACGGTGATGCGTGGCTTAAGCTCGGTGATGTCCGGCTTTTGCAGATTGATGGTCATTGTCTCCGTCCTTTGCCTTTCCTGCCGCTTCGCCGCCGCGGCCACTTATGGGGCTGTCCCCGTCAATTAGAAACTGTCTCTCAACCACTGACTCATGCGATGCAGTTTTCCGCCCGTTCCAGTCATCCTGAGACCGGAAATTCCTTTCGCCGGATGGCTCTCGAAGCTCGCCATCTGCGGATAGATCAACAAACCGACGGCCGCCGAGAAGGCCGGCCCCTTCGCCGCTTCGGGCAGGCCCGCCACGCCGAGCGGGCGGCCGATGCGCACATTGCGCCCCAGGATGCGGCGCGCCGCTTCCGGCAGGCCGGCAAGCTGGCTGGCGCCGCCGGTCAGCACCACGCGCTTGCCCACCGCATTGCCGTAGCCGGACTTGTTCAGCCGGTCGCGCAAAAGCTCGAGCGTCTCGTCGATGCGGGCGCGCACGATACGCGTCATGACGGAGCGCGGAATCTGGAGCGGCACTTCGCCCTCGTCGCCGATCGGCTGGATCGAGACCAGGTCGCGGTCATCGGCGCTGCCGGGCAACGCCGAACCGTGCATCACCTTCAGCCGTTCGGCGGCATCGAGCGAGGTGGACAGTCCCTTGGCCATGTCCAGCGTGACGTGGTTGCCGCCGATGGCGATGGCGTCGCCATGGACGAACTTGCCTTCCGAAAACACCGAGATCGTCGTCGTGCCGCCGCCCATATCGATGCAGGCGGCGCCCAGTTCCAGCTCGTCGTCGACCAATGCCGCCAGCCCGCTGGCATAGGGCGTCGCCACCATGCGCTCGACCGAAAGATGCGAGCGGTTGATGGAGAGCTCCAGGTTGCGCATCGGAGCGGCGTCGCCGGTCAGCACATGCATGTCGACGCCAAGCGTGTCGCCGACCATGCCGCGCGGATCGCGCACGCCGCGCTCAGCGTCGAGCGAGAAGCCGACGGGGAGCGAATGGACCACCTCGCGCTCGGTCTTCAGCGCCTGCTTGGCGCCGGCACCGAGCACCCGCTTGATGTCGGCCTCGTCGGCCTCATGGCCGCCGAGATTGATGGTTGCCGAGAAAGCTTCGCTCTTCAGCCGGCCGGCGGTCATGTTCACGATCAGCGAATCGACCGTCAGCCCGGCCATGCGCTCGGCGGCGTCGACGGAGAGGCGAATGGCATGTTCGGCACGGTCGAGATCGATGACGACGCCCGATTTGACGCCCTGCGACTTCTGGTGTCCGATGCCGATCACCTGGATGCGGTGCGAGCGTCCGCGCAGCAGCTTGCCGTCATCGCATGGCTTCAGCTTCGCCACCATGCAGCAGACCTTGTTCGAACCGACATCCAGTACCGTCAAGGTGCCGGAGCGGCGCGAAGAGGCATCGCCTGAACCGCCAAGCCAGCTCATATCTTCGTCTCCGGCTTGCGCTTCAGCATTTTCGGCTTCTCGTTGAGCGCGGCTTCGCGCTGGGTCGCCGCCTCCGGCGTCAGTTGCACGACCAGCCGGTCGGACAGCCGCATGTCGACGGCGGCGATGTCGCGCGACAACAGCCCCTTGTCATGGTCCATGCCGACGAGTTCGGCGAGTGCCTGATCCTCGCCATCCTCGGGAAGCTTGACAGTGATGCCGTTATCGAGCTTCAGGTCCCAGCGCCGATCGCCGACACGGACATAGCCCCTGATGCGGGTCGCGAGATCCGGGTATTTTTCGATCTTCGCCAGGAATTCCGGCGCCTTGGCCGGCGCGCCGGCTCCGATCAGCAATGGCAGCAGCACCTGCTTGCCACCCGAGAACGGCGCGATAACGGCACCGTCTTTTTCGATGACGGAGAGATCGCTGCCCTGCTGCCAAAGTGCGAACGCCTGACGCTCCTCGACGCGCACCTCCAACGTGTGCGGATAGACCTTGCGCACCGCGGCGACCTCGATCCAGGGCAAGGTGGCGATGCGTTCCCGCGCCGCCTCGGCATCGAAGCCGATCAGCGACGTCCAACCATCGAGCTCGAGCCTGTCGAGAATATCGATCTCGGACGTCTGGCGATTGCCGACCACCTTGACCTGGTCGACGGCAAAGCCGGTCCGGGCAGTGATGCTCTGGACGATGCCGTCGGCATGACCGCCGAGATAGGCGCCATAGGCGCCGCTCGAGGCAATGAGCACTGCCGACATGATCGCGGCGGAGAAGCGCGGCGGCTGGAATTCACCCTCGCCCAGGCGCGCCAGGATACGCACCGGGCGGCGAAGCATGCGCGGCAGCACGAAATGGTCGAACGACAATGGCAGGCTGAACAGCGCCGGCCCGGCCACGCCCTTCCCCTTGCCCTGCCCCCACATCAACGCAGACACGAAGCGTCCTCCACCATCCAACTCAACAGATCGCCGAACGAATGCCCTGCCTGGGCGGCGATTTCAGGCACCAGAGACGTCGGCGTCATGCCCGGCTGGGTATTGACCTCGAGCCATACAACTTCGCCATTTTCGGAGTGACGATCGTCATAACGGAAGTCCGACCGGGAAACGCCCCGACAGCCGACAGCTTGGTGAGCCTTGAGCGCCAGTGTCTGTATTTTTTGGTAAATATTCGGTGAAACTTTTGCGGGGCATTCGTGTTTTGATCCGCCCGCGACATATTTTGAATCGTAGTCATAGAACGAATGGCCCGTCGGGATGATCTCGCAGACGCCAAGCGCCACGTCGCCCATGACGGCACAAGTCAGCTCGCGCCCATGGATGTAGCGCTCGACCATGACGGTATCGCCATATTTCCACTCGGACGAGCCGATGACCTGCGGCGGATGCGACTGCCCCTCATGCACGATCACGACGCCGAAGCTTGACCCCTCATTGACCGGCTTCACCACATAAGGCGGCTTCATCGGATGATTGTTCTGAATGGCGAAGCGATTGGCGACCTTCGATTCGGCGACGGGAACGCCGGCCAATTTCACGACTTTCTTCGACTGCTCCTTGTTCATCGCAAGCGCCGAGGCGAGCACGCCGGAATGGGTGTAGGGAATGCGGAGATATTCGAGAATGCCCTGAATGGTGCCGTCCTCGCCAAAAGGACCATGCAGCGCATTGAAGGCGACATCGGGCCTGAGATCGGCAAGCACGGAGCCGACGTCGCGCCCGACATCGACGCGCGTGACTTGATAGCCTTCCGTCTCAAGCACATCGGCACAGGCCTTCCCCGAAGACAGGGACACGGGCCGCTCGGACGAGAAACCACCCAGCAGGACGGCCACATGCTTGTTTTTCATTCCCCGTCATCCCCTCTCACGGCGGATCAAAAACCAAGATTTCCGCAACATTGAGTCCGAGTCTCCCGGCAGGTTGCCCCCCAGACGGAAAACGCGGGAAACGCGTCGAACGACTCAAATCAGGAAACGCTTTGGAGCAGAGAATCAGAGAGTTGATTCACTGGCAAGTGCTTATGATTCCGAGAGATTCACTTTCTGAGAAAATGGATGCGAAAACCGTGCTGTTGAGTCTTTGGAGCAACGGTCGCGCGGTCGTTCCGGACCGGTTGAAGTTCATGCGTCACATGAACTTCAACCGCGGCTAGAGCAGCTGTCCAAGAAACTCCTGGACGGCGTGTCCGGGGCGGAAGTCCCCGATGCGCTTGATCTCCCAGTGCAGCCGGATGCCGGAATGTTCGAGCACCCGCGTGCGCACCGTTTCGCCGAGATATTCGAGTTCGTAGCCGGTCGCTGTCCCGGTGTTGATCATGAAATTGCAGTGCATGGGCGACATCTGCGCGCCGCCGATCAGCAGGCCGCGGCACCCTGCCTTGTCGATCTCTTTCCAGGCTGAGGTGCCTTCAGGATTCTTGAAGGTCGAGCCACCGGTCTTCTCGCGGATCGGCTGCACCGTCTCGCGATGGTTCTGCACCGCGTCCATCGCCGCCTTGATCACTGCCTTGTCCTCAGCAAAGCCCTCGAAAATCGCCGAGGTGAAGATCAGCCCGGACGGTGCCGACGAGTGCCGGTAGGCATAGCCCATATCGGCATTGCTCAGCGTCTGGACGTTGCCTTTGCGGTCGAGCGCACGCACCTCGACGACGCGCTCGCGCGTCTCGACGCCATTGGCGCCGGCGTTCATCCTCAGCGCCCCGCCGATGGCGCCCGGTATGCCGTGGTAGAAATGGAAGCCGCCGATGCCGGCTTCCAGCGCCACCGCGGCGATGCGCTTGTCGGGCGTGGCCGCGCCAGCCTTGATCGATGCCGGCGAAACAATTTCGGTTTCACCGAACCCCTTGGCCGACAGCCTTATGACGAAACCCGGAATACCCCCATCGCGCACAAGCAAGTTCGAGCCGACGCCGACTATGGTCAGCGGTATCTCTTCGGGAACCGCTTTCAGGAAAGCAGCGAGATCCGCCTCGTCCGCTGGCTGAAAGAGCGCCTCGGCCAGTCCTCCGGCGCGGAACCAGGTGATCTTGTCCATCTCGGCATTCGGCGTGATGCGGCCGCGCAGGCCGGCAAGCCGGCCGCCAAGTCTGTCGATCAGCGCCTGGCCCTGCATCATGAGACGGCCAGCTCCTTGGGCAGCGCATAGGCCCATTGCGTGATGTTGCCGGCGCCGAGGAAGACGACGAAGTCGCCGGGCCTGGCCAGATCACGGACAACAGGCGCTATTGCTTCCGGACCCTCGATGTAGCGCGCGTCGCGATGGCCCCCGGCGCGGATGCGCGACACCAGCGCATCCGAGGTCACGCCTTCGATCGGCTCCTCGCCGGCGGCGTAGACCGGCGCCACCATCACCGTGTCGGCGTCGTTGAAGCAGGCGGAGAACTCATTGAACAGATCATGCAGCCGGGTAAAACGGTGCGGCTGGGCAATGGCGATGACGCGGCCCTTGGTGGCGCTGCGCGCGGCTTTCAGCACCGCAGCGATCTCGACCGGATGGTGGCCGTAATCGTCGAACACTTCGACGCCATTCCAGGAGCCGGTTTGGGTGAAGCGACGCTTGACGCCGGCGAAGGACGACAGGCCTTTCTTGATCGCCTCGGCCGACAGACCGAGCTCATGCGCCACCGCGATCGCCGCCGTCGCATTGGAAACGTTGTGGCGGCCGGGCATCGGCAGGCGCAAATCCGATATCGTCGTCTGGCCGCGTCCCTTGCGGTCGCGGATCACCACGTCGAATTCCGAGGTCGCGCCGGCCATGCGATGGTTGGTGAAGCGCACGTCGGCCTGCGCGTTCTCGCCATAGGTGATGACGCGGCGATCCTCGATTCGGCCGACCAGCGCCTGCACCTCCGGGTGGTCGGTGCACATGACGCCGAAGCCGTAGAACGGCACGTTCTCGACGAACTGGCGGAAGGCTTCGCGCACCTTCTCGAAACTGCCGTAGTGATCGAGATGTTCGGGATCGATATTGGTGACGACGGCGATATCGGCCGGCAGCTTGAGGAAGGTCCCGTCGCTCTCGTCGGCTTCGACCACCATCCACTCGCCGTCCCCCATGCGCGCATTGGTGCCATAGGCGTTGATGATGCCGCCATTGATGACGGTCGGGTCGAGCCCGCCGGCTTCGAGCAGCGTCGCTACCATCGAGGTCGTCGTCGTCTTGCCGTGCGTGCCGCCGATCGCCACTGCCTGGCGGAAGCGCATCAGTTCGGCCAGCATTTCGGCGCGGCGCACGATCGGCAGCAATTTCTCCCGTGCCGCCTTCAGTTCGGGGTTGGATTTCTTGATAGCCGTCGAGACAACCACCACTTCGGCATCGCCGAGGTTTTCTTCCCTGTGGCCGACAAAGCATTCGATCCCCTTGTCGCGCAGCCGCTGCACATTGGCGCTGTCGGCCTGGTCGGACCCCTGCACCTTGTAGCCGAGATTGTGCAGCACTTCGGCGATGCCGCTCATGCCGATGCCGCCAATGCCGATGAAATGCACGAGGCCTATGGTCTGCGGCATCTTCATGCGTGCGTTCCCTTCTTAAAATCCGAAACGGTTTTGCGGGACGCAATAGCCTCTGTGAGATCGGCGAGCAACCGTGCGGCATCCGGTTTGCCGACCGACTTCGCCGCGGCAGCCATTGCCGTGAGCCGTTCGGGCTCGGCCATCAGGGCGCCGATCAACGCCGCGATGCGCTCGGGCGAAAGTGAGGATTGCGGCTCCACCTCGCCACCGCCGGCGGCCGCAAGAGCGGCTGCGTTCGCGGCCTGGTCGTGATCGAGCGCATAGGGATAGGGCACCAGCAGCGCCGGTCGCCCGATGACGGCGATTTCCGAGACGGTCGACGCGCCGGAGCGCGACATCACCAGCTGTGCGGCCGCTATGCGCGCCGCCATATCGCTGAAGAAGGGCGAGACCTCGACACCGACGCCAAGCGCTGCATAGGCCGCCTTCACCCGCCCGACATCATCGGCCCGAGCCTGCTGCGTGATCACCAGCCGCTTGCGCAGGGCGTCGGGGAGCAAGGCAACGGCCGCCGGCACCGCATCGGAGAAGAACTGCGCGCCCTGGCTGCCGCCGAACACCAGCAGGCGGAAGGGATCGTTCCCGGCCGAGGCGGCGTAGGCGGTCTTTGCGGCTTCGAGCACCTGTGGGCGGACCGGATTGCCTGTCGTCACCGTCTTGGCGCCGACGGCGCTTTCGTCTTGCGGCAGGAAGCCACCGGCAATCGCATCGACGCGGCTGGCCAGCGCCCGGTTGGCGCGTCCCATCACAGCGTTCTGCTCGTGGATCAGCGTCGGCACCTTGCGCCGCGTCGCGGCGTAGAGCGGCGGCAAGGTCGGATATCCGCCAAAGCCGACCACGGTATCGGGCTTGATCCTGCCGATGATGGCGGACGCCTGGCGCACGCCGCGCCAGATTTTCCAGAAAGCACCAAGCAGGGCAACAGGATTTTTCGAGCCCAGCGTCGCGGACTGGATCGGGTGGATGGCGGCGGCCGGGAAGTGGCCGGCAAAGCGCTCAGCACGGTCGTCGGTCGCCAGATGCACCGTCCAGCCACGCGCGTTCAACTCATGCGCCAGCGCCTCGGCCGGAAACAGATGTCCGCCGGTTCCGCCCGCCGAGAGAAGGATAACACCTCTGGCCATGTCACCCCGCCGGCATGGCGCGCTGCGGCAAGGCAAAGCCCACCTGCTTGCGCTTTTCCGGTCGCTTGCGCGTCAGCGCCAGCACCATTCCCATCGAGATGGCGATGGCAATCTGCGAAGAGCCGCCATAGGAGATGAACGGCAGCGTCATGCCCTTGGCCGGCACCAGTTGCAGGTTGACGCACATGTTGATGACTGCCTGCAGGCCGAACACGGTGACGAGGCCGCCGACCGCATAGCGGGTGAAATCGTCATGCTCCTTCAGCGCCGTGTTGAGGCCGCGCAGCACGATGAAGGCGAAGATGGACATGATGAAGAAACACATGATCAATCCGAATTCCTCGCCCGCGACCGAAAAGACGAAATCGGCATGGCTGTCGGGGATGACCCGCTTGACGGTGCCCTCGCCCGGTCCGACGCCGAACCAGCCGCCATTGATCAATGCGTCGCGGCCCATATCGACCTGGAACGTGTCGCCTTCGCCAGTGAGGAACTTGTCGATACGCAGGGCGACGTGCGGAAATACCGTATAGGCGGCAAAGACGCCACCGACGCCGGCGGCACCCAGCACGACGATCCACAGCCATGGCAGCCCCGCCATGAAGAACATGATCCCCCAGGTGCCGGTCGTCAGCATGGTCTGGCCGAGGTCCGGCTGCGCCACCAGCAGCGACACGACCAGCACCAAGAGCAACATGGCGAAGAGATTGCCCGGAATGTCGGGCTGGCGCTTGTGTTCGGCGAACAGCCAGGCGCACATGATGACAAAGGCGGGTTTCAAAAACTCCGAGGGCTGGATCGACAGGCCGGCAAGCGACACCCAGCGCCGCGCGCCTTTCACCTCGACGCCGATGTAGAGCACCGCCACCATCAGTACCAGCATCAGGCACAGCATAATCAGCGCCATGCGCCGGATCTCTCTGGAATCGAGGAAGGACACCGCCAGCATCACGCCGAGCGCCGGCACGGTGAAGATGATCTGCCTGGTCGCGAAGTGAAAACTGTCGAGGCCGATGCGTTCGGCGACCGCGGGACTTGCGGCGAAGGACAAGACTATGCCCAGCCCCATCAGCGATAGGAACGCCGCCAGGAACCAGCGATCGATGGTCCACCACCAGGTCGCAACCGGGCTTTTGTCGAGACGGCTCTGCATTATCGTGCCCCTCCGATGGGTTTGACGCCCTCGATAGCATTCGCAGCTTGCCTGAAGGCTTCGCCGCGGACCTCGAAATTCTTGAACTGGTCGAAACTGGCGCAGGCCGGCGACAACAGCACCACCGCCTCGCCGCCATCGTCCCTGGCCGCATCATGCGCCGCATGCTCGACCGCCGCTGCAAGCGTGCCCGATATCTCATACGGCACCGCCTCGCCCAGCGTCGCCGAAAAGGCCGGCGCTGCCTCGCCGATCAGATAGGCCTTGGCGATACGCGGGAAGAAGCCGCGCAGCGGCTCGATGCCGCCTTCCTTGGGCAGGCCGCCGGCGATCCAGTAGATGCGTGAAAAGCTCGACAGCGCGGGTGCCGCCGCATCGGCGTTGGTCGCCTTGGAATCGTTGACGAACAGCACGTGGTCCTTGCGGCCGACCTGCTCCATGCGATGCGCCAGGCCCGGAAAGCTTTCCAGTCCGGACTGGATCTCGCCGAGGTCGAGCCCGACCTTGAGGCAGGCGGCCACCGCGGCAAGCGCGTTTTGCGCATTGTGCTGCCCGCGCAGCGAGCCGATGCCTTCGAGGAAGGCGACCCGGCTGTAGCGGCCATGCACCGCTTCCATCAAATTGGTGCCATCGGCGAAATAGCCGTCGGTCAGCGGCAGCCGCTTCGAAATGCGGATGACGTGCCGCCCCGCCCGCTCCAGCCGTTCGGCAATCTGCGCACACCAGGAATCGTCGATGCCGACGATCGCGGTCTCGCTGCCGGCAACCAGCCGCTCCTTGATCGAAGCGTAATGCTGCATGGTGCCGTGACGGTCGAGGTGATCCGGCGTCAAATTGAGCAGGACGCCGGCCGTCGGATTGATCGATGGTGCGAGGTCGATCTGGTAGGACGAGCATTCGACGACATAGTGCCGGTCGGGTTGCGGCGGATCGAGTGTCATCACGGCGCGGCCGATATTGCCGCCCATCTGCGTATCGCGGCCGGAAGCCTTCAATATATGCGCCGTCAGCGCCGTGGTCGTCGACTTGCCGTTGGTGCCGGTGATGGCGATGAATGGGGCGGCTGGCGCGCCGAGCGTCCGCTCGCGGCAGAAAAGCTCGACGTCGCCGATGATCTCGACACCCGAACCGCGCGCCAGTTCCACCGTCCAGTGCGGCTTGGGATGCGTCAGCGGCACGCCGGGCGACAGCACGAAAGCTGAGAAACCGGCCCAGTTGGCGCCACGCAGGTCGGCGGTTGCAATACCCGCTTCGGCCGCCTTGGCGACACTGCCTGGATTATCGTCCCAGGCCAGAACCTCAGCCCCGCCCTCGATCAGCGCGTGCGCGGTCGCGATCCCCGAGCCGCCGAGCCCGAAGAGCGAAACACGCTTGCCTGCGAAGGATGCGGCGGGAATCACGGGGCGCGCCTATCTGAGCTTGAGGGTGGAAAGGCCGACCAGCGCCAGGATGACGGCGATGATCCAGAAGCGGATCACCACCTGGCTTTCGGTCCAGCCGAGCTTTTCGAAGTGGTGATGGATCGGCGCCATTAGGAACACACGCTTGCCGGTCATCTTGAAGTAGCCGACCTGGATGATGACGGACAGGATCTCGACCACGAACAGCCCGCCGACGATGACCAGCACGATCTCGTGCTTGGTGGCGACCGCAACGGTGCCGATCAGCCCGCCCATGGCCAGCGAGCCGGTGTCGCCCATGAAGATCGCCGCCGGCGGCGCGTTGAACCAGAGAAAGCCGAGGCCGGCGCCGATGACCGCGCCTAGCACAACAGCCAGTTCGCCGGTGCCGGGCACGAAATGGATCTGCAAATACTCGGCGAATACGGCATTGCCGGAGAGATAGGCAATGACGCCGAAGGACGCCGCCGCGATCATGATCGGCACGATGGCCAGGCCATCCAGGCCGTCGGTGAGGTTCACCGCATTGCCCGCCCCCACGATGACGAAGCAGGAGAACGGGACGAAGAACCAGCCGAGATTAATCAGGAATTCCTTGGCGAAGGGGAATGTCAGCGACGAGGAGAACGGCGCCTGGCCATTATGCATGATCGCCCAGGCGGCGATGCCGGCGATGACGAATTCGAGCGCCAGCCGCGCCTTGCCGGAAAAGCCGAGATGCGACTGCTTCGTCACCTTCAGATAGTCGTCGTAGAAACCTATCGAGCCGAAGCCCAGCGTCACCAACAGCACCACCCAGACATAGATGCTCGACAGGTTCGCCCACAGCAACGATGAGCCGATGATGCCGGACAGGATCATCAGTCCGCCCATGGTCGGCGTGCCGGCCTTCTTGAAATGGGTCTGTGGCCCGTCGGCGCGGATCGGTTGGCCCTTGCCCTGGCGCAACCTGAGCGAATTGATGATGGTCGGCCCGAAGATGAAGACAATCAGCGCCGAGGTGATCAGCGCCCCGCCGGTACGGAAGGTGATGTAGCGGAAGACATTGAAGACCGAGATCTTGTCCGCGAAATCGACGAGCAGTGTGAACATGCGCTTTTCGTCCCCGACTTGACCCTAGGTCTGTTTGCCGATTGTCGTTTCAGCCGGGAACTTGCCCAGCAACGCATCGACCAGCTTTGCAAAGCCGATGCCCTTTGACGATTTGATCATCACCACGTCGCCTGGCCTCAGTGCGGCAAGCAGCACCGGCTTCAATTCCTCGACGCCGGCGCGGTATTCCGTCCTGATCTCGTCCGGCAGCGCCTCCGCCAGCGCCCGCATTTCCGGACCGCCGAGAAAGACGGTCTGCGTGCCGGTGCCGACGATGAGACCGGCAAGTGCAGCATGCAGCTTGGCCGAATACTCGCCGAGCTCCAGCATATCGCCCAGCACGGCGATGCGGCGGCCCTCGCCCGTCACCGGGGTCGCGTTGAGCAGCGCCATGGCGGCGGCCATCGAGGCGGGGTTGGCGTTGTAGCTTTCGTCGATCAGCGTGATCGGTCCACCGGGGTAGCTTGGGCCGCCGGGATGGCTCGAAGTCGAGCCTCCGGGATGACGCAGCACATAGCGTTTGCCGCGGCCGCGCTCGGCCGAGAGATCGGCCAGCGCCGGGGCAACCTTGTCGAGATCGGCGCCGACCAGACGGGCCGCGCCGAGGACCGCCAGAATGTTCTGCACCATGTGGCGGCCGGGCGCGCCGATGCGAGCCGTCACCTCGTGACCGCCGATCCTGGCGGCAATGTCGGAATGATCGGCATGGATCTCGCATTTGACCAGTCTGAAGGTTGAGCGCGCGTTCTCGCCGAACCCATAGACATGCTCGACGCCGGCGGCGTGCGCCATCTTGTCGAGAAGCTTGAAACGCGCGTCGTCGCGGTTGAGGATCGCCGCGCCGCCAGGTTCCAGCCCTTCGAAAATCTCGGCCTTCGCCTTGGCGATCTCGTCCAGATTTCGGAAGAAGCCGAGATGCGCCGCCGCGATCATGGTAACGATGGCGACATGCGGCCTTACCATCTTGACCAGCGGCCTGATCTCGTCGGGATGGTTCATGCCGATCTCGAACACGGCATAGTCGCAATCGGCCGGCATGCGCGCCAAGGTGAGCGGCACGCCCCAATGGTTGTTGAACGACTGCGCCGAGGCATGCACCTTGCCGACCGCCGACAGCACGTGGCGCAGCGCTTCCTTGGTGGTCGTCTTGCCCGCCGAACCGGTCACCGCGATGATCTTGGCCTGGGAACGGTCACGCGATGCGACACCGAGCTTTTCCAGCGCCACCAGCACGTCCTCGACGACGATCATCGGCGCCGTCAGCCGGCCAAGCGACGGCAGCTTGCCTTCGGCCACGACCAGCACCCCGGCTCCGGCCTTGATGGCGGCGGTCGCGAAATCATGGCCGTCCATCGCCTCGCCCTTGATGGCGAAGAAAGCGTCGCCCGGCTGAAGGCTGCGGCTGTCGATCGAAATGCCCGATATGCCGTCCGGCATCGGCCCGATCGGTCGCCCGTCCATGGCGGCGACCAGCGTCTCGGATGTCCACAGCAAATTCATGCGGCACGCTCCAGCAGCGCGGCACGGACTTCTTCGTGGTCGGAGAAATGCAGGGTCTCGGTGCCGATCGTCTGGCCTTCCTCATGACCCTTGCCGGCCACGATCAGCGTGTCCCCGGCATGCAACATGGAAACGGCCTCGTGGATCGCCGCGCGCCGGTCACCGATCTCGATCGCGCCGGGAGCGGCGGCAAGGATCGCGGCACGGATCGTCTCCGGCACTTCCGAGCGCGGATTGTCGTCGGTGACGATGACGACGTCGGCGAGCCGCGTCGCGATCTCGCCCATGATCGGCCGCTTACCGCGATCGCGGTCGCCGCCGCAGCCGAACACGACGATGACCCGGCCGGTGGTGAACGGGCGCACCGAGGCAAGCACGTTTTCCAGCGCGTCCGGCTTATGCGCATAATCGACATAGACCGGCGCGCCGTTTGCAGTCGTCCCGACAAGGTCGAGCCGGCCGGGTGCGCCCTTGAGTTTCTCCAACGCCTTCAAGGCCTTGGCGACTGGCGTTCCCGTGGAGATGGCAAGCCCGGCCGAAACCAGCGCGTTGGCTATCTGGAAATCGCCGGCCAGCGGCAGGTCGATCTCGTAGAGCATCCCGTCGGCCTCGACCTCGGCACGCTGGCGGTGGCGCTCATGCTCGACCCGCTTCAGCGTCAGGAAATCGCCGTGGCGACCGACCGTCAGCACGCCGAGCCTTGCGGCCTTCGCCGCCTGGATGGTTGGCGCCGACCACGGATCGTCGGCGAAGATCACGGCCGGCGCGCCCTTCGGCAGCAGCGCATCAAACAGACGCAGCTTGGCCCGGTGATAGTCCTCGACCGTCGGATGGTAGTCCATGTGGTCGCGGCCGAGATTGGTGAAGCCGCCGGCGGCCAGCCTGACGCCGTCGAGACGGCGCTGGTCGAGACCATGGCTGGAGGCCTCCATGGAGGCATGGGTGACGCCGGCGTCCGCCAGTTCAAGCAACAGCTGATGCAAGGCGACGGGATCTGGCGTCGTCAGCGAGCCATAATCGTTGCGGCCCGGCGCCACCACGCCGGTGGTGCCGATCGAGGCCGCGGCAAAGCCGGCCTGCTCCCAGATCTGCCTGACGAAAGCGGCGACCGAGGTCTTGCCGCTGGTGCCGGTGACGGCCACCATCGTCTGCGGCTGTTTGCCGAAATAACGGGCCGCGCTCAGGGCCAGCGCTAGGCGCGGGTCATCGACGGCCAACACTGGAACCGGCAGTCCCCCAAGGGCGCTGTCCTTGCCCGCGACGATGGCGGCAGCCCCTCGTGCGGCGGCGTCCGCGGCATAGGCGGCGCCATCCGCCTTGCTTCCAGCGAGCGCGAAAAAGACGACGCCGGGTTTTACCTGGCGGGAATCCGAAGAGATGCCGGTAACCTCCAGATCGGCGGAAGCTGTTCCTTCGACTGGCAGGATACCGGTTAGATTTTTGAGCTTCATCGAGTTCCGTTCACCGCAACAAAATAGCGCGCAGTTGCGGCGCGCCCTAAGAATCATTGATAGGAAACCAGCGTTGCACCATTTTCATGGCTGAAATCTGGCTTCACGCCAAGCATGGCCGCGGAACGCCTGATGATATTGCCGGCCATGACCCCGGCATTCGCGGCCGCGACGTCCGTCATGCCCGGCTTTTCCGGGTGCGGAGCATCGGCAATCGTAAACACGAGATATTGCGGATCGTCCATCGGGAATGCGGCGACGAACGTATTGAAATTCAACTCCTTCGAGTAGCGGCCATTGATGACCTTCTCGGCTGTTCCGGTCTTGCCGCCAACGCGGTAGCCGGGGACCCTGGCATTTCTGGCCGAGCCCTTCTCGGCGTTGAGCATGTAGAGATAGCGCATGCCCTCGACCGTTTTGTCGGCTACCACTTTCTTGGCCGCCGCCATCGCGTCCTGCTGGCTGCGGACCAGGAATGTCGGCTCCATCAGATATCCGCCATTGATCAGCGCCGCGCAGCCGACAGCCGCCTGCAACGGTGTCGTCGACACGCCATGACCGAAGGCGATGGTGAACGAGTTGACCTGTTTCCAGACCTTCGGTTCAGTCGGACGGGCGACTTCCGGCAGTTCGGTCTGCATCTTGTCCAAGATGCCAAGACGATGCAGGAATTCGCGGTGCGCCTCGATGCCGACCAGTTCGGCCTCCCTGGCCGACCCGATGTTGGATGAATAGAGGAACACCTCCGGCAACGACAGCACGCGGTTCTTGCCGTGGAAATCGTGAATGGCCTGATGGCCGACCCGGATTGGATGCGAAGCGTCGAAGCGGCTCGCCATCGTCGCCTTGCCGGAATCGAGCGCCATGGCCGATGTGAAGCTCTTGAAGGTCGAGCCCATCTCATAGAGCCCCGCCGACATCCGGTTCAGCCGGTCCTTGTCTTGTGCATTGTAGGGATTGTTCGGATCAAAATCCGGCACCGAGGCCATGGCCACCACTTCGCCGGTCTTGACGTTGAGCACGACGGCGCCCGCGCCCATGGCGCGATAGCGCTCCAGGCCGGCGGCAATCTCGTCGCGCACCACATGCTGGACGCGCAGATCGATCGAGAGCTTCACCGGCTTGAGATCCTTCGCCACCGCCAGGCCCGACGCCTGCAGATCGCTCAGGCCCTGCTCGTCGATATATTTCTCCATGCCGGAGATGCCTTGATTGTCGATATTGGTCAGGCCGACAATGTAGGACGAGGTTTCACCACTGGGGTAGAAACGGCGCTTCTCGGTGCGGAAGCCGAAACCGGGAATGCCGAGCTGCATGATGTCGGCCTGCTGCTTGGGCGTCAGCTGCCGCTGCAGCCAGACGAAGCCGGCGCCGCTCTTCAGCTTATGGTAGGTCTGCTCGTAATCGATCTCCGGCAGCACCGTCGACAGCTTTTCGATCGCCTCGTCGGCGTCGACGATGCGGCGCGGCTCTGCAAACAGCGATGCCGTCTTGATGTCCGTCGCCAGCACCTCGCCGTTGCGGTCGACAATGTCGGGTCGCGAGGCCGTCACCCGGCTCTGCGGGCCGCCCGACATGTCGGGGGTCTGGAAGCCGAGATAGACAAGCCGCCCGGAAATGATCGAGAAGATACCGAAGAACACCGCCATCGTCATGACGATGCGCGCCTTGCCCTTGCCTCCGGTCGCCTTGCGGGCGCCATCGACCACGATTGAACCGTCTTCGCTGGCCCTGGGGCGACGTTTCAGCAGTTTGCCGATCATTGGGCGATGCCTCCGGTCACGATGGGATCCTTGCCGTCCGAGGGTGTGTTGCCGGAATTGTCTGCCATGCCGCCTTGGCGCCCGTTCAGGATGTCCTGGATGTCGAGGGTTTTGGCTGGCAGGTCGCCGAGGCCGACGATCTGGTGCGCGCTGACCGGCTCCAGTTCAAGCTGCGACTTGTAGAGCTCGGCGAGCTTCTGTAGCCGCGATGGCTGGGTGAGCAGGCTCCAGTCGGCCTTGAGCAGGTCGATCGTGTCCTCCTCGTAGCGTATCTCAGCATGGATCTTCTGCACTGCAGCCAATTGGTCCTCGGCCTCGCGCTTGGTTTTGTAGGTCAGGGCCGCCGCCGAGACCATGACGGCGATGAGGACGATGTCGCTGGAACGAAACACGTGCTTACCTCTCCCCCGGCCGCTCGATGCCGGGAAGTTTTGGGCCGGGAAGTTTTGGAAGGCCGAAAATCGAAAAATCGCCGGCACGCGCCGGCGCATCGGTGCGGATGGCGGCGCGCAGCCTTGCCGAGCGGGCGCGCGGATTGGCCGCAGTCTCGGCCTCACCCGGCGTCACGCCGCCGCCGGACTTGCTGAAGGTGGCACTGCGTGCCCGTGCCTCCGGCATGTGGCGCGAGCCGCTCGCGGCGTCGGAGCGATCGGCAATGAAGCGCTTGACGATGCGGTCCTCCAGCGAATGGAATGTCACCACGGCAAGTCGTCCGCCCGGCTTCAGCGCCCGCTCGGCGGCGAACAGCGCCTTGGCCAACTCACCGAGCTCGTCATTGACGAAGATGCGCAGCGCCTGAAAGACGCGGGTGGCGGGATGGATCTTGTCCTTCGGCGCCCGGCCGATATGCGTCTCGATGGCGTCGGCAAGCTCCAGCGTGCGCTCGAACGGACGCTTTTCGCGACGCGCTTCGATCATGCGCGCGATGCGCCCGGCGTGGCGCTCCTCCCCGAGGAAGCCGAAGATGCGGGCAAGATCGCCCGGCTTGAAGTTGTTGACGACATCTGCGGCGCTGAGGCCCGCCTGCGCCATGCGCATGTCGAGAGGCCCATCGACGCGGAACGAAAACCCGCGCTCCGCCTGGTCGAGCTGCATCGAGGAAACGCCGATGTCGAGCACGACGCCGTCGGCACTTTCGACATGCTGGTCCAGCATCGAGAATGGCGCCTGCACCAATCGCAGGCGGCCGCCTGATTGGGCTTCGAGATTGCGACCAGCCGCTATGGCATCCGGATCGCGATCAATGGCAACCACGGACGCGCCGGCCGCCAGGATGGCCTTGGTGTAGCCGCCGGCGCCGAACGTGCCGTCGACGATGACGTCCCCTTCCGCTGGCGAGAGCGCCTGCAACACTTCGGCAAGGAGGACCGGAATGTGGCGGGCCGGTCCGCCAACGGCGTTGATATCATCGCCGTGGCCCACCGTCATTCCGGTCGCTCCCCAGGCTTCGTCCCCTGCCGAAGCTGCAAAAGCCGGGCCCGCGCCTGCGCTCCGTAGGCCGCAAGCCGTCCCGGCTCCCAGATCTGAAAGAAATTGCCGCGCCCGACAAAGGCTACTTCCGCCGAAAGGCCGGCATGTTCGCGGATGAAGTCGCTGATCGTGATGCGACCATCCTGGTCCAGCTTCAGGAATGTTCCGTCGCCATGGCAGAAGAACGACATGTCGTCCGCCGTCTGCTGGAACGGATCCTCGAGCGCGATGCGCTGCTCGTAGCGGTCGAGCAGGTCGGGCCCGCCGACATCCATGGCCGGCAGATCCAGGCAACGCAGCGCGTAGAGATCCGAATAGCCGCGTTTCTGAACGACGGCGCGAAAATGCGCAGGAACGGACACCCGCCCCTTCGCATCGATCCTGCTCACCGTGTTCGACAGAAACCGGTCCATCACACGTCACGGCCGCTTGCGCCGCCGCACCCCTCTTCGTCGTGTTGCACGCGCCACCGCTACGCGTTCCCTGCCCTGAACCCGCCTCCGTGACAGGGGCGAAAACCGGCAAACGCGCAGCCGCCGCGGCTGCCCGATTGGCGTACGCTTCACTCTGACGCGGAACGAAGGCTTTGGTATCGATATGGGATATCATGGGGTGTTATGGGCGTCAACGGGAACAGGCTTCACAACATGCAGTCGCGACCGATGGAAGCGGCTTTGAAAACACGTCTCGTCTTTATGGATCATTAAGCCTAACGAAGCGTTTAGAGCCGCTTGGCCCAACCGGACGCGCCTTGTCGCGAGCTGTTGCCGGGCATAGCGTCTCACCACACGTCCAGGGTCACCAAGAGGGTTTGAATGTCGATGTCTGAAACAGCACGGTCGCGCGCCGCGGCTCTTGCCCACCTCCGTCGCAACGCACTTGCCGTCGGCGATTCCATCCCCCTGCCACTCACCATGGCTGCCATCTTTCACGCGCCTGGCGACGCCACCGGTTTCAACCAGTATGGCCGTTTCAGCAATCCGACCTGGGATGCGGTAGAACATATGCTGGCGCATCTGGAAGACGCGCCCTGCGTCGCCTTTCCTTCCGGAATGGCGGCGATTTCGGCGGCATTTTTCGCTGTCCTCAAGACCGGCGACCGCATTCTTCTGCCTTCGGATGGCTATCACACGACAAGGGCACTGGCCGAACGCTTCTTGAAACCACTCGGCATCGCCTACGATGTGAGGCCAACCTCGACCTTCCTCGATGGCGGTTTCGAAGGCTATCGTCTCGCTTTCGTAGAGACGCCCGCTAATCCGGGGCTGGACATATGCGATATCGCGGCGGTGGCCGCGGCCGCACACAAAGCGGGCGCACTGCTTGTCGTTGATAATACGACCATGACGCCTTTCGGCCAGCGCCCGCTCGACCATGGCGCGGATATTGTCATCGCCGCGGACACTAAGGCGCCCAACGGCCACTCCGACGTGCTGTTCGGCCATGTCGCGAGCCGCAACGCCGACATCATCGCCGCGGTGACGGATTGGCGCGAAACGTCCGGCGGCATTCCAGGGCCGTTCGAAGCGTGGCTTGTGCATCGTGGCCTCGAAACGCTCGACGTGCGCTTCGACCGCATGTGCTCCTCGGCGGAAGTGATCGCGCGGCGCCTGCAAGGTCACCCGGCGATCACGGGCCTGCGCTATCCCGGCCTGGAAGGCGATCCTTCGCACAATCTTGCCCGTGCCCAGATGGAACGCTTCGGCTTCCTTGTTTCCTTCGAACTCGCTTCGGAGCAGAAGGCCGAGGATTTCATCAACAACTGCGAATTGATGCAGGCCGCGACATCCTTCGGCGGCGTCCACACCTCCGCCGAGCGGCGTTCGAAACGAGGCGATGCGGTATCGCCCGGCTTCGTTCGCCTTTCTGTAGGCTGTGAGCCGGTGGAAGAGCTCTGGAAGGCGATAGAGGCGTCGCTGGACAGGATCGGCGGCTGACCGGATCGGTTATGATCCAAGGTCCTCGGCTTCGATATTGCGATGGCCGTGCAGCACGCGAAGAATTTCGATCGCGTCCACGGGCGACCAATCAAAAGACCTGAATCGACAGGCGCGCCGGAGGGCGCAACCTGCTGATCTCAAAGAACTTTCTCGGGCAGCTTAAAAACTGCCAGCTGGCCTATAAGCCGGGTTCTGTATGGCCCTCGCCCCTTGCGGCGCGAGAACGTGGCGGCCATTCATCTTGGGCGCATATTGCCATGCGCCTCACGCAACCTACCCGGACGGTGAGCCGGAAACAGCCCTCGAGGGTTTCCCCTCGCACCGCCCCTATTCGGTCTTGCTCCCGGTGGGGTTTACCGTGCCGCTCCTGTTGCCAGTCGCGCGGTGGGCTCTTACTCCACCCTTTCACCCTTGCCCCGACCCGGCAAAGCCAAGTCGTGGCGGTTTGCTTTCTGTGGCACTTTCCCTGGGGTCGCCCCCGCCGGCCATTAGCCGGCACCGTGTCTCCATGGAGCCCGGACTTTCCTCACCCGCGGCCTTTCGGCTTTTGCTGGTGCGGCCGCCCGGCCAGCTGGCCAGGCGTATAAAGGGGTTCACGCCACAAAACGCAACCAAAAAAGCCGGTTACGACCGGTTCTTGTCACGCCGGCGACCCGACAGCCGCCAGTTGCACCTTGACCTTGCTGCAATAGGCGGCCGAGACCGGGTTCATTCGGGTGGCGCCGTGGCCGGCATTGTATTTCAGGATCGTGCCGCACGTCGTGCCGCCGCCGAGATCCCGCGCCATGGCAAGATACTTCATGCCGTATTTGATGTTGGTGTCCGGATTGAAGAGCCCATTGGCCGAGCCGCTATAGCCCATCATCCGCGCCGTCGCCGGCTTGATCTGCATCAAGCCGATTTCGCCGGCGCCGCCGACGAGGTTCGGCCGATAGTTGCTCTCGATCTTGATCACGGCGTGAGCGAGCGACGCCGGCACGCCATAGCTTGCGGCGTAACGCGCCACGATGGCCGAATACTGATCGCCACTGGCCACCGCTGCCGTCGAGGCCACTGCTTCCTTGATCCCGATCGATGCCGTCGTCGTTTTATCAACGGCCTTGCGGCCTCGCCTGGTCTTCTGTTTTGTGCTCGGCTTCTTGGCCTTGGTCCAGCTCGCCTTCTCCACTTTCGCGGAAGACCGCTTCGCCGCCCTCACATCCTTGCTGCTTTTGGCCGAAATGGCCTTGCCCTTGGCGGTCGCTGCGACGAGCCCCTGATCGGCCCGTGGGCTCAGCGGCGCGGCGCTCGCCGCCCCGAAGGCAAAAGTCATTACGCCGGCAGCAAGAGCTGCCGTTACAAAGGTCAATTTCTGCATGTGATCCTGTTCTGTCTGAACGCGCGAAGATTTCCGCGCGGCATTGCTTGATTAATGTCGGATCATCCGGGGGGTTAGACATCCGACAAGCTGTACGGATCGCCCTTTGAAGCCCGAATTGCGCGCAATGAAGGCGGGGCAAGTCACTTTAAGTGACAGATCGTAACTTAATGTCGGAAAAGCATTACTTGGACGACATCCTGACCCAAGGTCAAGTTGGGTGGGAAGCGAGCAGCCGTTGAAGCGTGCGCATCGTCGATCCGTCCGCCACTCCATCGATACGGCGTGGCCGGAAATGACGCTGGAAAGCTTGGACCACGACCCGCGTCTGCTGGTCGAAAACACCCGTTATTTCGACTCCATAGCCGTAGAGCGCCAGCATCGATTGCAGCGCCTCGACATCGGCGCCGGCGTCGCCGGTCTTCAGCACGGCGCCCCGCCTGATCGGTGCTGCCGGCACGAGATGGCCTACGCCGCCCTCGAACAGGGCCCGCCAAGGAAACTTCTCGCCCGGATCGATCTTGCGCCCCGGCGCCACGTCGGAGTGCGCCAGCACCCGCGGGGGGGCAATCGCATGCCGGCGGGCTATTCCGGCGCACAGGCCGATCACCGCATCGATCTGCCGCTTGGGAAAATCGGGATAACCCAGTGAATGTCCCGGATTGACGATCTCGATGCCGACGGAACAGGAGTTGATGTCGGTGCGTCCGAACCACGAACTCTTCCCAGCATGCCAGGCGCGGTCGCTTTCCCGGACCATCTGCACGATATGGCCGTTCTCATGCACCAGATAGTGCGAGGAGACTTCGCTGGCCGGGTCGCACAGCCACGCCTCGGCCCCGGCGCCTGTCGGCATGCCGGTATAGTGCAGCACGATCATCTCGGGCTTCAGCGTCTCGCGCCGTGGCCCGAAATTCGGCGATACCCTGACCTCGGCGCTCGGCTCGTCGGGCAGGAAGCCGCTCATGCGTGCCGCAGGCCCCGCTCGATCATCTCATAGGCGGTGTTGATCGCCGCGAGCCTCGTCGTCGCGATCTTGATGAATTCCTGCGGCAGGCCACGCGCGATCAGCCGGTCCGGATGATTGTCGGAAACCAGCTTGCGGTAGCGTTTCCTGACCTCCTCGAACGGCTTGCCGCGCTCGATGCCGAGCACGACATAGGGGTCGGCCGCACCAAGATTGACGTGCCTGGCAAGGATCGCCTCGTAGTGCACCTCGTCTATGCGGAAGATTTCGGCGATGCGGTGCAGGAACTGGCCTTCACGCTCATGGATCAGCCCGTCGGCCTTGGCAATGTGGAACAGGCCGTCGAGTATATCCTCCAGCATCATGCAGTTCGAATGGCCGGAGCCACAAAGCTGCGCCATGCGCTCGGCATAGGTCTCGAAGCCGGCAACGTCACGTTTGGCCAGATCGTAGAGTCGCGCCACGTTGCGCGTCTCCTTTGGCGGCACCTCGAATATTTCCTGGAAGGCGCGTATCTCATCCTGGGTGACGACCCCGTCGGCCTTGGCCATCTTGGCCGAGAGCGCAATCATCGCCACCGAGAAAGCGACGCGACGGCGCAAATCCGCATCGCCGGAAAAAACGGTGCGTACAGCCTCGACCACTCGGCGACGCCCGACGAGGCTGAGGACGAAATCCGCGTGATGAAGTCGCCGAGGCGGTCCCAAATCGACATGGCCGCTTCTTAGAGCCAACCGGTCCCCGCTATCAAGCCAATAACGGCCGGCATCATACCTCCGACGACAATCGATCTCGTGTCGGAACCACTACCCGCCTGGGCGAAGGGCCGGCAAGACGCCGGCCCTTCGCCAGAACACAGGTACTAATGGACTACTGCGCGGGCGCAGGAGCGGGCGTTGCCGGAGCCGGCTCGGCAGGCTTGGTCGAATTATCCGCGGGCGCCGCAGGTTTCATTGGCTGCTCGGCCGGCGGATTGGTGCTCTGGGTGGTGGTGTTATCCGTCCCCGTGCCGCTGTCGCTGCATGCAGCGACGCCGAGCAGCGCAAGCGCGGACACCGACGCAAGAATGAGTTTTTTCATGATATCTCTCCTTCAACACACGCTCACGTTGCAGTGAACGGTCGAGAAGGAAATGCATCACTCAGCCATGGGTTTCGTAACGATGCGTTTCCGCATGTAACATCGCTCGCATCCTCCCCTTGCGCCTCCCCGGGGGTGAAACAGCTTTGCGCTCCCCTGTGCGGATCGCTGTCATCCACCTGTCATAGCCGGGCGTTACCCGCTTGCGGCAAAGCAAATGGGGAATCACCTTGCCATGACGGACGTTTCCGCAGATCTGATCTTTCGCCGTGGCAAGGAAGTTGGAAAAGCCGTCTACCAGAACCGCCCCCTGTCGAAGGCAGGAATTTCCGAACGGCTGTTCGCCTTCCTGTTTTCGGGCCTGGTCTATCCGCAGATCTGGGAAGATCCCGATGTCGACATGGACGCAATGCAGCTTGGCGAAGGCCACCGCGTCGTCACTATTGCCTCCGGCGGTTGCAATATCCTGGCCTATCTCACCCGGTCGCCGGCCAGGATCGACGCCGTCGATCTCAATGCCGCTCACATAGCCCTGAACCGCATGAAGCTGGAGGCGGTGCGCCACCTGCCTTCGCAGGGCGACCTGTTTCGCTTCTTCGGTGCCGCCGGCAACGACCACAATTCTCAGGCTTACGACCGCTTCATCGCGCCGCATCTCGATCCGGTCAGCCGCCACTATTGGGAGCGCCGCAACTGGCGCGGCATCAGGCGCATCGCCGTCTTCGACCGCAATTTCTACCAGACCGGCCTGCTTGGCCTGTTCATCGCCATGGGCCACCGCACGGCTAAATTCTTCGGCGTCGACCCCGCCGGCATCATGCAGGCCAGGAACATTGGCGAGCAGCGCCGCTTCTTCCACCAGGAGCTGGCCCCGGTGTTCGAAAAGCCGCTTTTGAAATGGGCGACCTCGCGCAAGGCCTCGCTGTTCGGCCTCGGCATCCCGCCGGCGCAATATGACTCTCTCATCACGTCCGGCGACGGCACCATGGCCAGTGTGCTGAAAGCCCGGCTGGAAAAGCTCGCCTGCGATTTTCCATTGAAAAACAACTATTTCGCTTGGCAAGCCTTTGCCAGGCGCTACCCCCAACCCGGCGAAGCCGCCCTGCCCGCCTATCTTGAAAGGCAGAACTATGAGGCCATTCGCGGCAATGTAGACCGCGTCGCCATTCATCATGCCAATCTGATCGAATTCCTGGCAGGCAAGGACGCGGGTTCCGTCGACCGTTTCATCCTGCTCGACGCGCAGGACTGGATGACCGACGACCAGCTCAATGCGCTGTGGTCGGAAATCACCCGCACCGCCTCCGCCGGCGCGCGTGTCATCTTCCGCACTGCGGCCGAGCCAAGTCTGCTGCCGGGCCGCGTCTCCGCTTCCCTGCTCGACCAGTGGAGCTACGAGAGCCATGCCTCGCGCGAATTCTCCACCCGCGACCGCTCGGCAATCTATGGCGGCTTTCATCTGTACGTGAAGCGCGCCTCATGAGCACTACCGAGCTGCCGGCCAATCACGCCGAACTGATGGACGGTGTCTACCGCTGGCAGCGTCACATCTACGACCTGACCCGCAAATATTATCTGCTCGGCCGCGACCGGCTGATATCAGGGCTGGACGTTCCGCCGGGCGGCACGGTGCTGGAGCTCGGCTGCGGCACCGGGCGAAACATCATCCTCGCCGCCCGCAGCTTTCCCGGCGCGCGCTTCTATGGCCTCGACATTTCGGCAGAGATGCTGGAGACCGCGGGCACCGCGATTGCCCGCGAAGGCCTGTCCGATCGCGTCATGCTGGCAAGGGGCGACGCCACGGAGTTCGACGTAAAGGCGCTGTTCGGCCGCGACAGCTTCGACCGTGTCTTCGTCTCCTATTCATTGTCGATGATCCCAGGCTGGGAAAAGACGGTCTCCGCCGCGCTGGCAACGCTCGCTCCGGGCGGTTCCCTGCACATCGTCGACTTCGGCCAGCAGGAAGGCCTGCCGGACTGGTTTCGGACCCTGCTTCGCGGCTGGCTCAGAAAATTCCACGTCACGCCCCGTGAAATGTTGCGCGAGGTGCTGGAATCGGAATCGCGAAAAATCGGCGCAACCTTCCGTTTCCGCACACTTTATCGCGGCTACGCCTGGCTGGCGGTGGTCCGGCCGAGCAGCTGATTGGCTAGCGCAGCGCCTTCACCAATGCCCCGACCATGGTCTGCGGCCTGTAGCCCAGCTTGGCCGGCGTCAGGCCGAGCCGCACCACCACTAATTGCTCGGATGGAATGATGGCGACGGTCTGCCCATCATGCCCCTCCATCCAATAGGTGTCCTTGGGCAGGCCCGCCGCCACGCCGGCACCGGGGTTTTCCTCGTCGCCCGGCGCCTCGATCCACAATTGCCCCTTGCTGTAGACTTTCGAGGCCGACGCAGGTTCGCGCATCCAGTCGACGAAACCGGCCGGCAGTATCTGGTTGCCGTTCCAGACCCCGCCCTGCAGCAGGAACTGGCCGAAGCGGGCCCAGTCATGGGCGGTGGCGTAGAGATAGGATGAGCCGACGAACGTGCCCTGTTCGTCGGTCTCGAGCACGGCGCTGTGCATGCCCAGCGGCTCGAACAGCGCGGTGCGCGGCCACGTCAACGCCTTGGCCTTGTCGCCGACCGCATCCTGCCAGAGCCGCGACAGCATCACCGCCGTTCCGCTCGAATAGGAGAACACCTTGCCCACCTCGCCCGTGAGCGGCTTGGCTTCGGCAAAGCCCGCCATGTCGGGTTCGAGATAGAGCATGCGCGTCACGTCGGCGACGTCGCCATAGTCTTCGTTGAATTCCAGCCCGCTCGACATCGCCATCATGTCGGCAAGGCTGATCGCGGCGCGGCCATCGGCCTTCCACGGCGCGAAAAGGCCCTGGTTGGTCATCGCCATCTTGCCGTTCTTGACCAGCGTGCCGACTATGGCGGCATTGACCGTCTTGGTCATCGACCAGCCGAGCAACGGCGTTCGGGCGGAAAAGCCCTCGCCATAGCGTTCCGCCACGACGCGGCCGTTCTTGACCACCACCACGGCGCGCATGCCGGCGCCGGTCATGGCGGCATCGTCGACGATCTTCGCCACCTCCGAGTTCTGCGAGGCTTCGACCCGCTCGCCTTCCGGCCACAGCGCATCCTGTCTTGCCGCCGAGGGTTCGACATGGATCGCCGTGCGCCGCGCCTTGCCGACATCGCCATCCGGAACCGAGGCGCAGCCCAGCCCGTCGCGAGAAACCGCGATGCTCTTGCCGAGGAAGCCAAGCAGGCCGGCGGAAACTGTGCCCCGGTTCTTGTCGACCGAGACCCGCATCAGCTTGAGCAAGGGATGACCGGGCGCCTGCACATCGACGGCAAGCACCTCGTTGGCATCGCGCCCGGCGACGAAAACGTTGGAGCAGACGATCTTTGCCGAATAGCCCGAGCCGACCCGGATCAGTTCGGGCGGCGCGAAATAGAGCCACCCAAACAGCGCCACGACCGCCAGCACCACCAGGCCGAGCAGCCGTTTGACGATCTTGGCAATGATCCGCATCTTTCCCGCCCCCGAATCCAGGCTCGATCCATGTCATCGATTTGCCGCCATTGCTTCCGCAAAATCATGGGCCTTGTCGAGCGTCGTCAACCAGATATCAACCATGATCGGCGATCACAGGTGCATGTCGCCCAACAGCGCGCCGCGTTTTTGGGATCACGGCAGGAAACAAAATCAAAGCGCGCCGAAAAAATGCGCGTTTTGGCGATATACCGGGCGATGCTGTGGGGCGATCGTCCGGCGGGGGCCAGACCAAGCGCCGGCCATCAGTGCACAGACCCATCAGCAACCGGCTGCAACCGGCTCGGGAGTTGCAATGCGCCGTCTCGCGGCCCTTTTCATGCTGACGCTGCTGGGCGCATGCTCGACCGTGGAGGATCTGTCGCCACTGTCGCCATCCAGCACCCCTTCGATTGCGGTGCGCGCGCCCCGCTTCGCCGATTCCAAGCCGCATGAATGGGACAGCGGCGCGCCCTGGAATTACGCAGTTCACGGCACCGACGTCTCAAAATACCAGACCTCGGTCGACTGGCCGACCGCCAAGGCCAGCGGTATTTCCTTCGCTTTCATCAAGGCGACGGAGGGCGGCGACCGTTTCGATGATTATTTCAACGAGCATTGGGCGCGCACCAAAGCCGCCGGCGTTCCTCGTGCCGCCTATCATTTCTTCTATTTCTGCACTCCGGCGGCGGTACAGGCGCGCTGGTTCATCCGCAACGTCCCCGTCGACCGTTCGGCCATGCCGCCGGTGCTGGACATGGAATGGAACCCGAAATCGCCGACCTGCAGGCTGCGCCCCGACCCGGCCACCGTGCGCGCGGAGATGACCACCTTCCTCGAAATCGTCGAGCGGCATTACGGCAAGAAGCCGATCATCTACACGTCGGTAGACTTCTTTGAAGACAACGAGCTGTCGACCTTCCGCGGTTATCCCTACTGGCTACGCTCCGTCGCCGGCCACCCGCGTCAGAAATATGGCAGCCACCCCTTCACCTTCTGGCAGTATACGGGAACCGGCATCGTTCCCGGCATGATCGGCAAGTCCGATATAAACGTCTTCAACGGCAGCCAAGCCGCCTGGAACAAATGGTTGAGGCAGAACACCCGTTGACACCGTGTCAACGGCAGCCAGGCCGCCCGGAGGAAGGGTTGCTGCAGAACACCCGTTGACACCGGGCCTGCCGCCTGCTTTCGACACGGCCGGCGGCCAAGAGTGCAACCGCCGGTATTCCGGGGCGACGCGCATCCAGATGGACAGCAAGGCCGCCCGGAATCCTGAATGTCGAAAGGAAGTCTATGCGACTGCGTCCCCAAGCCCTCGCGGTGCTGTTCCTGTGCGCCACGGCCTTGCCGGCGATGGCGCAGGAATGTGGCGGCGACTTCGAAACCTGGAAGCAGGGCGTGGCAGCGGAAGCCAAGGCGGCGGGTGTCGGCCCTGTCGGCCTCGAAGCGCTCGAGGATGCCAGCTTCGACGAGAGGGCCCTGGCGCGCGACCGTGCGCAGGGCGTCTTCACCCAGACCTTCATCGAGTTCTCCAACCGGATGATCTCGGCCTACCGGCTGAAGCAGGGCGCGGCGAACATGAAGAAATATGCCGATATCTTCGCCCGCGCCGACCAGCAGTTCGGCGTCCAGGCGCCGGTCATCACCGCTTTCTGGGCGCTGGAGACCGATTTCGGCGCCGTGCAGGGCGATTTCCATACGCTCAGCGCGCTGGTGACGCTTTCCCATGACTGCCGCCGCCCGCAGCTGTTCCGGCAGCAGTTGGTGCCACTGCTGGAATTGATCGACCATGGCGTGCTGCCGGCCGACGTCAACGGCGCCTGGGCTGGAGAGATCGGCCAGACGCAGATCCTGCCTTCGGATTATCTTGCCCGTGGCGTCGACGGCGACGGCGACGGCAAGATCGACCTGCGGGGCAGCGTGCCGGACGTGATCATGACGACGGCCAACAAGGTGCTGTCGCGCGGCTGGAAACGCGACGAGCCCTGGATCCAGGAAGTGCGCGTGCCCGACGAGATGCCATGGGAACAGACCGGGCGCACAAACAAATTGCCGCTGACACAGTGGACGCAGTGGGGTGTTACCAATCCCGACGGCTCGCCGCTGGTCGACAAGGGCCTGAAGGCCGGGCTGGCGCTGCCCATGGGCCGCAAGGGGCCGGCCTTCCTCACTTACGAAAATTTCGACGTCTATCTCGAATGGAACCAGTCCTTCACCTACGCGCTGACCGCGGCCAATCTTGCCGCGCGGCTTGCCGGCGCGCCACCGATCGACCCGCGCAATCCTGAACCAGGCCTCAACAACGAGCAGATGAAGGCTTTGCAGACCAAACTGGAGGCCAAGGGCTATGATGTTGGCACGGTCGACGGGATCCTGGGCACCAACACCCGCGAAGCGATCCGCAAGGAGCAGACGCGGCTGGGATTGCCCGTGGACGGCTGGCCGACGCCGGAGCTTTTAGCGAAGCTGTGAGTAGTAAGTAGTGACGGAGCCATTTCCCTACTCCCTACTCCCTACTCCCTACTCCCTACTCCCTACTCCCTACTCCCTACTCCCTACTCCCTACTTAATCCGCCATCGTCTCCAGACTCGCCAATCCCACCGGCGCGTCGCCTTCGTCGAAGGACGTCGCCACCTCGACGAAAGTGTCGGGATAGAAGCCGTTGAAACGGGTTCTCAGCGACAGCGAATAGGCGCCGATATGGCCGATCTCGATCCAGTCGCCGGTGTCGACGGTTTCCGGCAGCCAGAACGGCCGCGACAATATGTCGACGGAATCGCAGGTCGCGCCGCAGACCTTGAACGGCACGATGGTTTTCTCGTCGCCATTGCGCGTGCGGATCGCCGGATCGGGAATGAAGCGCGCCGGCAGCGTGATCTTGCCGGTCCATGAATCCGACAGCGACGCCCAGATGCCGTCATTGATGTAGAGCCGCTTGCCCTTGCGCAAAAGCACCCGCACGATCAGCGACAGGCAGCGCGCCACGATCACCCGGCCGGGCTCGGCCACCAGCGGCATCTGGTCGAACTGGTATTCCTTGAGGTCTCCAGAAAGCCGCGACATGATCTGGCCGAGCGACGGCATCGCGACTTGCTTGCGGTTGGGATCATGCCCGTATTCGGCCGGAAAACCGCCGCCGACATCGAGACCGGCCAGGTCGAAGGTCAGCCGGTTGCGCACCCAATCGGCGGAAGCCAATGCCCTTTCGTAGGTGTCGGGGTCCTCGATCTGGCTGCCGACATGGAAGCACAGGCCGACCTTGTAGCCGGTACGGTTCAGCCGCTCGGCGAGCTCGACCGCATAGGCAGGCCCGGCGCCGAACTTCTTCGACAGCTCGTAAGCCGCATGGCCCTTGGTCTGCACTCGAACGAACACGCTGATTGCGCCCGGGTCAATGTCGAGTGCCCTGACCACCCGCGTCAGTTTGGTGATCTCGTCCTCGTGGTCGAGCGCAATGACGCGGATGCCGTATTTCTCCAGCGCCAGCTTGATGTCCGACTGCGCCTTGACGGGATGCATGTAGAGCATCTCGGCATCGGCCGAGACCGCGCGCACGGCGGCGAACTCGCCGGGCGAGGCCACGTCGAAGGCGGAGACACCGGCCTCGACCAGCGTCTTCAGCACGATCTGCTCGCCATTGGTCTTGACCGCATAGGCCGTCTTGCCGGGGAACATGCCCATGAACTGCAAGGCATCGGCCTTCAGCACCTGCGGGCGGAAGCAGTAGACCGGATCGTCCGGGCGAAGCGCCAGTGCCGCCTCGCGGGCATTCTCGAATCGCTGCATGGACGAATCCTTGACCTAGCCTGCGCACAATTAATCCAAGCTAGCGACCAATGAAAACAATTCTGTGTCTCGTGCGCCTGACGGCAGGGCGCTAGGCTTTGTCAGGGGAGACAGGCCATCGGGCAGGTTTCGGGTGGTTCTTGCCTGCGAACCCGATATGGCTTCTGTCTGGCTGCTTGCATTCGGCCGTCCGGGGAGGACGCATCACATGGCAATAGCCGCGACATCAGCACCGCGCCGACCGATGGCGCTCAAGGACTGGGCGCAGCTTCTGCTGCTCGGCGCGATCTGGGGCGGCTCCTTTTTCTTCGCCCGCATTGCCGTGGCGGAGCTTAACCCGCTGGTGCTGGTATTGTTTCGCGTCGCCATCGCGGCACTCGCTTTACAGCTCTATCTCTTCCTGCGCGGCCCATCCTTCCGCCTTGCCCTTCCTCATGCCGGCCTGTTCTTCCTGCTCGCGGTCACCAACAACGTCGTACCTTTTTCGCTGATCTTCGCCGGCCAGACCGAGCTTGGCGCCGGCGTCGCCTCGGTGCTCAATGCGACCACGCCGTTCTGGACGCTGATCCTCGCCAACGCCCTGACATCGGACGAGAAGCTCTCCTGGAACAAGCTGGCCGGCATTGCGCTTGGCGTCGCCGGCACGGCTGTGATGATCGGCCCCGGCCTGGTTGCCGGCCTCGGCGGCCCGGTCTGGGCCAAATTCGCGCTGATCGGAGCATCGTTGTCCTACGGCGTCGCACTGATGGTCGCCCGTCGCTTCAAGGGCGTGCCCTCGCCGGTCATTGCCACCGGGCAGCTGACCGCCTCGACCATCATCATGATCCCGGTGGTGCTGCTTGCGCACGGTCCCGCGGGCCTGTTCTCGGCCTCGCCGCCGGTCTGGGCGGCGGTGCTGGCGCTGGCGCTGCTGTCCACCGCCTTCGCCTATATCCTCTATTTCAACCTCGTCGCCTCGGCCGGCGCCACCAACGCCTCCCTGGTGACGCTGATCGTGCCGGTGAGTGCCATGCTGCTCGGTTTCCTGTTCCTCGGCGAGCGGCTGGAATTGTTCGAAATCGGCGGCATGATGCTGATCGGTCTCGGCCTGGTGACCATAGACGGGCGCCTGTTCATCCGCAGGGTAGCGCTGCCATGACATGCCAACGACACGAAGCCGCCATAATTTATTCACAGGTTCGTATCTGGTTTTTGCCTAGAAGTTTCAACGCCTAACGGCGAAAACGAGGTCGCAAACTCCACAATCGCGTCGCAATGCAGCACATTTTCCGCTTGCCTGTGGCACAAATGACCCTAGACTCCGGCCATAGCTCTTTAAGAGGAGGCTATGTCATGGGACTGACGAGGCCAATCAACGCATTGATGATCTGTGCTGCGTTTGCATTCATCGGCGCCCTCATTATAGGCGTTCTTCCCTGAACCCGCCAAAAACGGGGAAGACCAGCACCCAATAATCAACCAGTTTGAAAGGCCGGGTTTTTACCCGGCCTTTCTGCAACTCAAGCCCGGTTCAGGCGGCTGCGGAGCCAGCCACTTCCGCCTCATGCGAGCGGATGCCGATCATGTGGCAGACGGCAAAGACGAGGTCGGCCCGGTTCATCGTATAGAAGTGGAAATCGCCCACGCCCCGCTCGACCAGGTCCAGCACCTGCTCGGCCGCCACCGCCGACGCGACCAACGCATGCGTCTGCGGATCATTCTGCAGGCCGTCGAAACGTTCGGCCAGCCATGCCGGCACCAGCGCGCCGCAACGTGCCGAGAAATTGGCGACCTGGGTGAAATTGTGCACCGGCAGGATGCCCGGCACGATCGGAATGTAGATGCCGGCTCGACGCGCGCGCTCGACATAGCGCTCGTAGAGATCGTTGTCGAAGAAGAACTGGGTGATCGCCCGCGTCGCGCCATTATCGACCTTGCGCTTCAGCATGTCGATGTCGGTGGCGAAGTCGGGGCTTTCCGGATGCTTTTCCGGATAGGCCGAGACCGAGATGTCGAAATCGCCGGCGCTCTTCAGCGCACCGACCAGCTCGGCGCCATTGGCATAGCCGTCCGGGTGCGGACGATAGGCGGTGCCGACGCCCGCGGCCGGATCACCGCGCAGGGCGACGAACCGCTTCACACCCATCTCGGCGAATTCCTGGATCACCGCATCGACCTGAGGGCGCGGGGCGTCGACGCAGGTCATGTGCGCTGCCGGCGTCAGGCTGGTCTCCTTCAGGATGCGGCCTACGGTGCGTGCCGTGCGCTCCCGAGTCGAACCGCCGGCGCCATAGGTCACCGAGACGAATTTCGGCTTCAGCGGTTCCAGTCGGGTGACCGTGTCCCACAGCCTCGCCTCCATCTCATCCGACTTTGGCGGGAAGAATTCGAAGGAAACCCTGACCTTGTCGCCAATGTCGGGGCGGCGGGAAAAGCGGAACTGGTTCATCAGGCGATTTCCCCTATCGAACTCACTTTGGTCTGCTGGCTGTCATTGGCAGGATCGGCGATCAGCAGGCGCCGGTCGCGGCCAAGCCAGAGCTTGACCGTGAGCCTGGCCTCGGTGCCGCCGCGCGGCTCGAACTCCTGGGCATCTTCGAGATCAAGGCCCGCTTCGGAGAACCACTCGCCGATCTGCCGGTCGGAAAAGCCGAGGCGCATATGCGCGTGCTCGTCGCGCAGGAATTCCAGGGTATGCGGCGCGAAATCGACGATCACCAGCCGTCCGGAAGGGCGCAGCAGCCGCGCCGCCTCATGGATGGCGCGCGCAGGATCATCGAGATAATGCAGCACCTGATGGATGGTGACGAGATCGAAGGCGTCGCGCTCGACCGGCGGCGAGAAGATGTCGCCCTGCCGCACCTGAGCATTGGAGACGCCGGCCTTGTCGAGGTTGGCGCGCGCGACGGTCAGCATCTCGCGCGACATGTCGATGCCGATGCCGCGCCGGTAGAGCGGCGAGAATATCTCCAAGAGGCGTCCGGTGCCGGTGCCGAGATCGAGCATCGACTGGAACGGCCGCTTGCCGACGAGCTTCATGAGGGCTGCCTCGACCGCACGGTCAGGCACGTGCAGGGAGCGGATATGGTCCCAGCTTGCCGCGTTCTGCGAAAAATACTCCGCCGCGCGGTCCTGCCGCTTGCGCTTGACCGAGGCCAGCCGCTCGAGATCGCGCTCGACCTGTGGATCGGCGCCGCGAATGCCGGCGACCAGCCGCAGCACGAAGTCGCGCGCGGAATCCGTATCCGACAGCCGGAAGAAAGCCCACGACCCCTCCTGGTAACGGCCGATCAGCCCGGCCTCCAGGAGCAGCTTCAGGTGCCGCGACACGCGCGGCTGCGACTGGCCGAGAATCTCGGTAAGATCGGACACGGTGAGATCACCGCGCGACAGCAGCGCCAGTATGCGCAAGCGGCTCGATTCGGCCGCCGCCTTCAATGTGTCCACCATGGTGTCGAGCGCGACATGCATCAGCGTATTCTCTTTGAAAAAGATATAAACATATGTTTATGTCGATTTTCACAGCCTTGCAAGCGCTATGTCGCTTCCGGACAAGAAAATGCCGCAGGCGTGATTTCTCGGTGCATGTCGCCTAAAAATGTGTAGCGGTTTCAGGGCAAGACATGCGTCAACAAAAAGATGGATAAAATGACCGGGCGACGTGAGATGTTCGAGGCACGGGAGGGCGAGCAGAGGCTGGAGATCGATCCGGCGCTGATGCCGGCGGATGGCGGCGTCGTCTTCATCGGCCGTATCGCCTCGCCATGGACCACGCGCGAAACCTGCCCCAAAAACATGCGCGCGGCGCGCGAGACCCGACAGCCGGCAGCACTGACGATCGACCCACCCTACCGCGCCGGCCTGCAAGGGCTGGAGCGCGCCAGCCATCTCGTCATCCTGTCGTGGCTCCACCAGGCGCCGCGGACTCTGATCGTGCAGAAACCGCGCCATGCGGCTGAAGCAAAAGGTGTATTCGGTCTGCGCTCCCCTGCCCGACCGAACCCGATCGGCCTGCATGTGGCGAAACTGGTTGCGCTCGACCTCGCCACCGGGCGCATCGAGATCGACGCCATCGACGTGCTCGACGGCACCCCGGTGGTCGACATAAAACCCTATTTCGCATCGACCGATGCCTTCGCCGAGGCGACCATCGAAGGGCGCGACGAATGATGAAGGCGCCGACCGGCCGCCGCCGCGCCGTCGCCAAGGCGTTGACCGCGCTTCTGCCGCTGGCGCCCTATGCCGATATGGAGAAGATCCGAGCGGATGCCGGCTCCGTCCACATGAAGACCTTGCCGCCGACCATTGCCGTGTGGCTGGCGACGGTTGCTCATATCCGCCACGCCCATACCGACTACGAAAAGCTGCTCGCCGAAGGTTATGACCGCGACTCGGCGCGTTTCTTCGTCATCGAGCAGACCAATGTCGTGCTTACCCGCTGGCGCGCCACCCGCCTGCTCGACGCCGACGACGAGGATGATTGAAGCTGTTGCCGGTCCGGCACGGCGCTCGGTAGCATGGCTGGCAGCTTTTCACTTCGAGGACGAACGACGCCGGATGACTGGCTCTATGCCCTCTGCCTGACACCGATAGCCTGTGATGCAAGGAGGTGCGGATGAGCCAGACCGCACAGGATATACGGCCGCTGCCTGTGGTGAGCGACCGCCACGTCGACCCGCATGCTTATCCCGACGGCATCGCCTTCCTCGACGGCCAGTACCTGCCGATGTCGCAGGCCAAGGTCTCGGTGCTGGATTGGGGATTCCTGCATTCCGATGCCACTTACGACACGGTGCATGTCTGGAACGGCTGCTTCTTCCGGCTTGACCTGCATCTCGACCGCTTCTTCGGCGGACTGGAGAAATTGCGCATGACGATCCCGTTCGACCGCGATGGCGTGACGGAGATCCTGCACAATTGCGTGGCACTGTCGGGACACAGCGCCGCCTATGTCGAAATGCTGTGCACGCGCGGCGCTTCCCCTACTTTCAGCCGCGATCCGCGCCAGGCGATCAACCGCTTCATGGCGTTTGCCGTGCCGTTCGGCTCGGTCGCCAATCCCGAGCAGTTACAGCGCGGCCTCAATGTCGCCATCAGCGACAAGGTGCGCATTCCGCCGGCCTCGATCGACCCGGCGATCAAGAACTACCACTGGCTCGACCTGGTGCGCGGCCTTTACGATGCCTTTGACCGCGGCGCCGAGACAGCGCTCATTCTCGACTTCAACGGCAATGTCGCCGAAGGTCCGGGCTTCAACGTCTTCTGTGTCAAGGACAACAAGCTCTCGACGCCGGCGATCGGCGTGCTACCCGGCATAACCCGCCGCACTGTCTTCGATCTCTGTGCGCTGGAAGGCCTCTTCGCCACCCCGGCGGACGTCAGTGTCGCGGCATTGCGCGAGGCCGACGAGGTCTTCATCACCTCTACCGCCGGCGGCATCATGCCGGTCACGATGATCGACGGCAGCCCAGTCGCGGACGGCAGGCCCGGCGCGATTACCGGCCGACTGATGGCGCTCTATTGGGACAAGCATAAGGATCCGGCCTGGTCGAGCGCTGTACGCTACCCCTGACCGGTCGCCGCTCCCGTCCAAATAATTCCGCCACCGCCTCTGGAAAGTCGCGGGACGCACCGTATATGGCACAAAGCGGAGAGGCCTCCACTTATCTCTGAAAAAATTCCAGCTTGCACGGGCAAGGACTTCATCATGACAAACAAGGTTTGGTTCATCACCGGATCGTCGAAAGGTTTTGGCCGGGTCTGGGCCGAGGCCGCGCTCGCTCGCGGCGACCGCGTCGCGGCAACCGCCCGCGATGCCGGCACACTCGCCGATCTCGTCGAGAAGTATGGCGACAACATCGCGGCGATAAAGCTCGACGTCACCGACAAGAAAGCCGTCGATGCCGCAATCACCGGGGCGCACAAGCGCTTTGGCCGGCTCGACGTCGTCGTCAACAATGCCGGCTATGGCCATTTCGGCGCCATCGAGGAGGTCAGCGAGCAGGAAGCCCGCGACCAGATCGAAACCAATGTGTTCGGCGCGCTGTGGGTCACCCAGGCCGCCTTGCCGATCATGCGGGCGCAGCGCTCCGGCCACATCATCCAGATCTCTTCGATCGGCGGCGTCAATGCCTTCGCCTCGCTTGGCCTCTACCACGCCTCGAAATGGGCGCTGGAAGCTTTCAGCCAGTCGCTGAGCCTCGAGGTCGCCGAGTTCGGCATCCATGTCACGCTGGTCGAGCCCGGCGGCTTCTCCACCGACTGGGCCGGTCCGTCTGCAAAGGTCTCGAAAGCGCTTGACGCCTATGCGCCCGTCCGCGCCGCCATGGCGGAGCGCCGCAGTCGCGCCGTGGCCGGCGATCCCGAGGCCACCGGACCGGCGATGCTGGCCATCGTCGACGCGGCCGAGCCGCCTCTCAGGGTATTCTTTGGCGACGGCGGGCTGCCGATGATCAAACAGGAATACGCCAATCGCATCGCCACGTGGGAAAAGTGGGACCACGTCTCGGTCATGGCGCAAGGCGCCAACAAGAACCGCAACGCCTAGTCGGATCACTCAGCCCACGCCGTTTCGAGCGGCGGCGTGGCTGCCTCGTCAGGCGCGATAAATCCACTGCTCGGGCACCCGCACGGAGATTTCCTCGCCGGACCTGACGACGCCGGGCTTCTCGACCCAGGCGACAAGGCCCCGCAGCCGCTTGGCGGCTTTCGGGAAGAGCAGCGCGGTGGCGTCGCGGTCCGCCGCCCGGACATGCTCGGAGATCGAGTGTCCGGCGACGCGGCATGGCTTGTTCTGGGCATCGATCTTGACCGTCACGCCGCCCTTGAAGAACAGCAGCGAGCCGGATGGCAGCATCGAAAGATGCGGTATCCCTTCGATCAGCAAATTGGCGCCGATCCACTCAGGCTTGATCTCCTTGAGGCCCATGCGTTCGGCGACCAGCGCGAGTTCGTCCGCCGACACCAGCGACAATTGTCTCTCGTTGCGCATCTCGGTGCCGCGCTGATACCAGGGTTCGCGCCCGCCGGAGCGTCGCGTTATCCCGGCATGAAAATCGCCCGCTATGCCGTCGAAGCCCAACTGCAATTCCTCGACCGCCTTGGTTTCGAAATGGTCGAACGGAGCGGCATAGAGCGCCGCCGCTCTTGCCGCCAGCTTGCGGCCCGGCACGATGTCGACCGTCAGGTCCGCCGGAAAAAGGTCGAGATTGGTTTCCTGCATCAGTCTCGTCTAGAGGCCCTCCGCAATGCGGTCCAGTCGAAAGCGCTGATGATCCGATCACGCCGTTTGATGCCGATCACGACTTTCTTACCGGAAACGCCGTTGCCGTCCTCAGCGCGCCGCATTGCCGCCGCGCCGCGGGCATAGACGATGGCGCCAGATCGGGAGGAGGTTCGGGTCATGCAGGTGGGACACGCCGTTGCCGCGCTCTGGTTGTTCTGGCTGGTATCGTGGATCCTTGCCGCATCATGGGCCGATCCCGTGCGCAAGCGGGCGGATTTCAGGGCGGAGGCGCGATATCGGGTTCTCTGGCTCGCCGGTACCGTCCTGCTGTTCGTTCCGGCGCACGGCTATGTGGGTCGGCTTCGGCTCTGGACGCCGACGCTCACCCAAGCCTGGATTTGCGTCGCCCTGATCGCCATCGGCATCGCCTGTGCATGGTGGGCCCGCCTGCATCTCGGCCGGCTGTGGTCCAGCACGGTAACGGCCAAGGCCGATCATCGCATCATCGACACCGGCCCTTACGCGCTTGTCCGTCATCCGATCTATACCGGCCTGCTGCTTTCGGTCCTCGCCACCATGGCCGTCAAGGGCACGGTATGGGGCGTCGCGGGCGCCGCCCTGCTGCTTGTCGGGATCGTCATCAAGGCGAGGCTGGAGGAAAGTTTCCTGCGCGGCGAGCTTGGGCCCGCCTATGACGATTACGCGCGCCGCGTGCCGATGCTCGTTCCCTTTTCGCCGGCCTGAAGCGGCAAGCGCGTCCTACAGCATCCGCAGCAGCGCGCCGCCGATCGAATACCCCGCGCCGAAAGCGCAGATCAGCCCGAAGTCGCCCGCCTTCATGTCGGCATGGTTCTCCGACAGCGCGACGATGGCGCCGGCGCCCGCTGTGTTGCCGAGACGCTCCAGCACCATGGGCGCGCGGTCATGATCGACCTCGTGGCCGAATGAGAGTTTCAGGATCATGGCGTTCATGCGCGCATTGGCCTGGTGCAGCCAGAAACGTCGCACCGCCTGCGGCGTCAGGCCGTGCTCGGCCAGGAATTCGACGATGAATTGGTGCCCGGCGACGGTGACTTCCTTAAACACCTTGTTGCCGACCTGCTTGATCAGATTGCCCTCCAGATCGATCCTGTAGGGATCGTCCTGTGCGGTGCGGGTGTGGTAGCCGAGATTGGTGCGGATGTTGTTCGACATCTGCGTCCAGATGCGCGTGTCGAGCACTTCGAAACGTCCCGGCCGTTTCTCGCCGAGTGCCAGCCCTTCGACCACCATCGACACAGAGGCGTCGCCGAAGATGAAATGCGTCTGCCGGTCGCGGAAATTGAGATGGCCGGTGATGATCTCCGGCGTCGTCACCAGAATGCGCTTGTGCGCGCCCGCACGCACGAGATTGACCGCCATGTGCAGTGCCGCCGCGGCGGATGAGCAGCCGAGCCCCATGTCGAAGCCCGCCCCCTTGGTGCCCAGGGCCTGCTGCATCTCGATGGCGATCGCCGGATAGGGCCGCTGGTGGTGCGAGGCCGAGCAGATCACCAAATCGATATCGGACGGCTTCAGCCCGGCATGATCGAGGGCCTTGCGGGCCGAAGCTATGCCGAACTCGGCCTCCACCGACAGCGCATCGTCCGGCCGCGCCGGAATGCGCGGTGCCATACGGGTCGGGTCGAGTATGCCTTCGCGCTCGATCACATGACGGCTGCGCACGCCCGAGGCGTGGACGATGAAGTCGCTGTCCGATTTCTGCAGCAGCGGCTGGTCCGTGCCCGACCGGCGCGCGTTTTCCGTGTCGACCCAGTTGTTGAAACTGGCGACCAGTTCCTCATTGCTGATCTCTGGCTCGGGGATTTCGACGCCGATACCGCTGATGATGACGCGATGCATGTCCAGTCCGTCCCATCCGCAGGCGTTCAGGGGCTTTGATGTGGGCGTAAGGGAGGCCCGGCGCAACCCTTGTCGCATTGAGCCGGTTTATGCCAGCTTAAACCGGTTCCCACGTCCCTCACCATGCGCACAGTTTGGTGTTAGTCTGTGAGTTGTTCCAGCATGCACCGTCGTCGCGGCTGCACACGAACTGCCCCAGCTCCTCATCGACGTTGGTCGTTCAAGCCCGCTTGGCGACAATGAAAATGCGCGGGAAACGCAACAGCACCTTGCCATTTGCGGTCTTGTTATAGGCCTTGGCGATCTTGGCCGTGTAGCTTTCGAGGAACAGCATCTTCTCGTCCGCATCGAGCGGGTCGACAAAAGGCTTCAAGCCCGTCGACTTCACCCATTCCACGATCGCCCCGGCGTCGGCCAGCGGATGGTTATAGATCGTGTGCCAGATGTCGAGCCGGTCCGAGAGCGGCGACAACAGATCATAATAGAACGACACCGGCGGCAGCGGCGCGCGCGCCGCCCCTTTCAGCTTGGCTGCGAACGGCATTTCGGCGGCGGTCTCGCGCATCAGCCTGTGGGAATCCTCGCCCATATTGTCTGGCATCTGCACGGCGAGCGCGCCGCCGGGCGCAAGAAAACCCATCAGCCGCTGGAAGACATCAGGATGTTCCGGCAGCCACTGGAACACGGCATTGGCGAAGATCACATCGACCGGTTGAGCCGGCGCCCATGTCGAGGCATCGGCAAGGTCGAAGCTGACATTGGGCAGGCGTGCCCTAGCCTTCTCGATCATGTCGGGAGACGTGTCGAAGCCGCTCACCTGTGCATCCGGCCAGCGCGCGACCAGAAGCTCCGTCGAATTGCCCGGCCCGCAGCCTATGTCGACAACCCTGCGGGGGAAGTCGACCGGCACCTGCGCCACCAAGTCGCGCGCAGGACGCGTGCGCTCGTCCTCGAACTTCAAATATTGGGCGGCGGACCAATCGGGCATTTCAATTGCTCCTCAAACTCTCGGCCGAACTGTACGGCGATCCACCACCATCAGCCTGAATATGGTTAACGAAAAGTCTACTGTTGATACCCGAGAGTGCGTAGCGACATAGGACACAGAATCGTGTCAGATTGACAAACGGGTTTGTTCCTGATTTGTTCACATTCCGTTCGGAGAATTATGTCATGAATGCAGAACCCACCGATCCTAGCATCGATCTTCTCCGAAAGCTTGACGGAAAGACCTTTAGAACTATTCTTGCGGATCCACCTTGGCGCTTCATAAACCGCACCGGGAAGGTGGCGCCCGAGCATCGTCGGCTTTCCCGCTATGAGACGATGACGACAGACGAGATTTGTAAGCTACCCATCAGAGGGGTAATCAAAGACCCTGCTCATCTTTATCTTTGGGTTCCTAATGCCCTTCTTCCAGACGGATTGCGAGTGATGGCTGCCTGGGGTTTTGAATACAAAGCGAATATCGTCTGGCACAAGGTACGTAAGGACGGCGGCTCAGACGGCCGCGGTGTCGGCTTTTATTTTCGCAACGTAACAGAGCTTCTACTGTTCGGCGTGCGGGGAAAAAATGCAAGAACAGAGGCCCCAGGTCGGAGCCAGGTCAACTACTTATCGTCTCGAAAAAGAGAGCATTCACGTAAGCCGGATGAGCAATATGATCTTATAGAGAATTGCTCAAAAGGGCCTTATTTGGAACTTTTTGCGCGAGGTACGCGACCGAAGTGGGCTTATTGGGGAAACCAAGCCAACAATGACTATGAGCCAAATTGGCCAACGTACAAATACAACTCGTTTTCGACAAAATGACCACAAATAAAAAGCGCGTAAAAGTGTGGAGAATCGGAAGTTTCACCAAAAACTTCCGATGGGGCAAGGAGATAGATGGCCTAAAAAGACTATATGACGCGATAAATGTTGGCTTTAGCGGTAAATTACATCCGGTTTTAAGGTCAACGTTTAGAGATCGACTTAGAAAAAGAGGATTTATAGATTATATTCCAGCAAATTTCTTTGTTTTTAACCAAAATATTAATGGAGAAGACTTAATTGTCGTCGACGAACTTGTATACCAAGCCGTTAAGTTCGACCATACCGAAAATTTTGACCGTCTTGCCATATTTGCTTTGCTCCTGAGCGAGGCGGGTAAATGGAAGGGGGCAACCCAAGAACAAGAAAATCCTTCCGAATGGGCGAGATTCTTTGTCCTAGAAGATCTTTCTCAATTGGAGAAGTGGACACCCGACCTGTACAGCGCCGACAGGATTGAGAGCTATCTAAATGGGAAGAAGGAATTTGAAGGGAATACGCGAAAACTGGCTACAAATCTTAGCTACTTTTTCAATAAAGGCAATCTTTCTGACTTACGGGAAATTGAGAGTCCTGATTGGTTTTCCAGCGCAATTTTCCTCGCCTTAGATCGATATTACCTGAAATCGCTTCCACCTGCTCCAAGCGTTGGTTGGGCCATCGACGCATTGACGGAAAATGACGTTGTCGATCTAACCGGTCCAATGTCGGAGTTCCAACTGGAGATGCAAAAATCTATCGCCAAACTTTATCTCTCCGTCCACCAGGTCGAACGATTCCAGGGAGACGGCGGCGAAGTCGGGAAAACGATTTTTGCGGTATTGAACAGAAATCCAGCATTGATAAAGTCATTGCCTGGAATTACACAAAGGTGGCTCGAAAGCCGCCTTTTTGTTGAGATTTTCAGCAGCAAAGACGAGATGAAAAAGGTAATTGATGGAAACTACCAAAAGGAAATTCAGTTAGCCGTAGAGAAAATTCATAATTCACTTCCAAAACCGAGTCTAAGCGGTGACGACGTAATCGCGCTTTTCCGAGGCGAGGATGACAATAATTGATTCGTGCATTGTACTTGATATAGCGGAGAACGGTGCCTACACGCAAAAGGCCCAAGATGCTTTAGCAGAAAGACTGAAAAAAGGTCGGGTGTTCGCACCGGACATGGTTTTTGCTGAAGTATGCTCAGGCTACGAAAAACTTGAAGACGTGTTATATCTGTTCAGGTCATTGAATATAGAGATAGTACCCTTGCAAGCAGAGGCTCTGTTCCGGGCTTCACGGGCGTTTGACAAATTTCTAAAAAGGAACCGACGAACTCAGCGTGCCCAAATTCGCTCCCTTAAGAGAATACTACCAGACTTCTACATAGGCGCATTGGCGGAAGAAGAGGGGATACCCCTTCTCACTCGTGACAAGAAGCGCAAATGGACAACAGACTTCCCCACTCTCCAGATTATTGAGCCTTAGCCGGTTCTTAATAAAAAACTCCTGATCTCATTCCTCTCCTTTAAACCAAGGAACCGCTCCCAGGTACTGAGAACAAGCTCCGCATTGAGCGAAGATCCGCAAAAACTCCGGCCGGCAGCAACTGATTCTTACCGCGTCAGCCTCTTATGCGTCATGCGGTGCGGGGCCGCCGCTTCCGCGCCCAGGCGGCGGAGCTTGTCCTTTTCATATTCCTCGAAATTGCCTTCGAACCATTCGACATGCGCGTCGCCCTCGAAGGCGAGCATGTGGGTCGCCATGCGATCGAGGAACATGCGGTCGTGGCTGATGATGACAGCGCAGCCGGCATAGGCTTCCAGCGCGTCTTCGAGCGCGCTCAGCGTCTCGGTGTCGAGGTCGTTGGTCGGTTCGTCGAGCAAAAGCACATTGCCGCCGCCTTTGAGCATCTTGGCCAGATGCACTCGGTTGCGTTGGCCGCCCGAAAGGTTGCCGACCTTCTGCTGCTGATCGCCGCCACGGAAGTTGAAGGACGAGCAATAGGCGCGGCTGTTGACCTCGTGCTTGCCAAGCTTGATGACTTCGGCGCCACCGGAGATTTCTTCCCACACCGTCTTGTTCGGGTCCAGCGCGTCACGGCTCTGGTCGACATAGCCGAGCTTGACCGTCTCGCCGATGCGGATCGACCCCGCATCAGGCTTTTCCTGGCCAGTGAAGGTCTTGAACAGCGTCGTCTTGCCGGCGCCGTTCGGGCCGATGACGCCGACAATGCCGCCCGGCGGCAGCCTGAACGACAGGTCCTCGATCAAAAGCTCATCGCCGAAGCCCTTGGTGAGCCCTTCAACCTCGATGACGACATTGCCGAGGCGCTCGCCCGACGGAATGACGATCTGCGTGTCGGTCGGCTTGCGATTCTGCGACTGCTCGACCAGTTCCTCATAGGCCTTGATACGGGCCTTGGACTTGGTCTGGCGCGCCTTCGGCGAGGATTGGATCCACTCACGCTCGCGCCAGATCGACTTCTGGCGGGCGTCGTCCTCGCGGCCTTCCTGGATCAGGCGCTTGGCCTTGGCGTCGAGATATTTGGTGTAGTTGCCCTCGTAAGGGATGCCACGGCCGCGATCGAGCTCGAGGATCCATCCCGTGACGTTGTCGAGGAAGTAGCGGTCGTGGGTGATGATCAGCACCGAGCCCGGATAGTCGCGCAGGTGCTTTTCCAGCCAGGCCGTGGTCTCGGCGTCGAGATGGTTGGTCGGCTCGTCGAGCAAAAGCAGGTCGGGCTGTTCCAGGAGCAGCCGGCATAGCGCCACGCGGCGGCGCTCGCCGCCTGACAGATTGGTCACCTCGGAATCGGCCGGCGGGCACTGCAGCGCGTCCATCGCCATCTCGACCTGCTGCTCGAGGTCCCAAAGGTTGAGCCGATCCATCTCGTCCTGGAGCTTGGCCGACTCGTCCGCCGTCTCGTCGGAATAGTTCATCATCAATTCGTTGTAGCGCTCGATGATGGCGGTCTTCCTGCCGACGCCGTCCATGACGTTTTCACGCACGGTCTTGCTGTTGTCGAGCTGCGGCTCCTGCGCTAGGTAGCCGACCGTGGCGCCTTCGGCCAGCCACGCCTCGCCCTGGAACTCCTTGTCGAGCCCGGCCATGATGCGCAGGATGGTCGACTTACCCGAACCGTTAGGACCGAGAATGCCGATCTTGGCGTCCGGGTAGAAGGACAGATGAACGTTATCGAGCACCTTCTTGGTGCCGTAGGCCTTTGACAGGCCTGACATGTGATAGATGAACTGGCGTGCCACGCGCGCTTTCCCTGAAAAACTGACTGATTTGTCGATCTGAATGGAGGTTGGCCGCTATGTAGGCGATGCGGAGCCGAACGGCAATCGCTTTCGCCGCATCGAACCGATCACAGGCCGCACAACAACGGGCGTTGGCGCCCCGGCCTGCCTGCCGGCTGGAATGAGCTCAGGACCTACTGGAACCCGATTGCGTCGACGGTTCCGGTCGGGCAACCGGCCTTGTTGGTCGGCACCGAGGCCAGCAGCAGGTCCTTGAGCGAGCTGTTTGGGCCGATCGGACCGGCAAGGCCAAGCGTCAACTCTCCGATCAGCCGCCGGCCGCTCGACGGATCGATGACACAGGAGACGCGCACGCGATCGCCGGCGCCGGCGCCAAAGGCCTGGTCGAAGGCGCCGCGGATCTGGTCCGCCGTCAGCTTGCCGCCGATGTTCTTGGCGAAGAGATCGCGCACCGCTGAGCCGTTCACCGCGCGCATCAGGCCGAGTGCGTCGGAAAAATACTCCTGCTGGTTCTTGCCGTAGCAGGTGCCGTGCTTGATCCATTCATGCCGCTCCAACTGCGAAGCGGTGCCCGGCATAACCTTGTCGAGTTCCGCGCGCGTGCCGGCGTCCAAATTGACAGGCGGAAGATCCTTCCAGTGCGCCGGACTGTCGTTGGCCTTGTCGCTGGCCGGTACCTGGCAATAGAAGTTCCCGTTCGGCTGCGGCCACAGGCCGTGCAAGGTGAAGTTGCTGGCATCGAATTCATTCGGGTTTTGTGCCTTGCATTCGCTCTTGCTGGACTTGGTCTCGCAAAAAGCCGGCTGCCAGCTCAGCGCGAAGACATATTCGGGTTTTCCCGACGCCGCCGGCTTGCCCTGCCCGCCGGGGGTCGCCGGCAGCGTTGCTGCGCTGCTGCCGGAGAGATGTCCGCAACTGACCTTCACCCAGCGCCGATCCGGATCTGCGCCCGGCACCAGAATGAGATAGTGCGTCGGCGCATCCTTGTTGCCCGCCAGCAGTTGATAGCTCTGTCCGGCATCAGTCGAGACATTGCCGGGATTCTTGCCGTTCTTGATGGCTTGCGTCGCCGGACAGGAGGCGTCGGCAACGAAGGTGCCACTCATCCTGACGTCGGCATGGGCCGCACCCGTTAACGATGCCGCCAACATGGCCAATCCGAAAACAACAGCAATGCGCATGGGGAATCCCTGGATGAAAAAGGTGGGCGACAGACTGAAGCTGTCTCCATGTCAGAATTGCGATATTCCACCGGCCAGATGCAAGAAACATCATCGCGAGAAATCCGGAATGGCGGATTGACGCTGAACCGGCCCCGGCGCAAACAAGGCCGGCGCCACCGAGGCGGGCCAGGGTGGAAATCACTGAATGTCATTCAGCCAGCAGCGCATGGTCCGTTCGCCGACCGGCGCCGACCTCAATCTTCTGGTCCGGCAGGCCGACGGCCATCCGCGCGCCGTCATCCAGATCAATCACGGTCTGGCAGAACATGCGGCGCGCTATGATCGTTTTGCCGATTTCCTGGGCGCGCGCGGCTTTAGCGTCTATGTTCACGATCATCGCGGCCATGGCGCAACGAAGGCGCCCGACGCACCGCTGGGCAGGTTCGCGCATGAGGACGGCCCCGCCAAGGTCATCGCCGATGTCGGCGCCATCCATGATCTCATCGCCAGGGAGCAGCCGGGCCTGCCCGTCATCCTGTTCGGCCATTCGATGGGCGCGTCCGTGGCGCTGAACTTTCTCCTGGCCCATTCGAACCGCGTTCACGCCGCCGCCATCTGGAATGGCAATTTTTCAGCTGGCCTGCTCGGGCAGGTGGCGCTCGGCATCCTTGCATGGGAAAGGATGCGGCTCGGCTCGGACGTCCCATCGCGCCTGCTGCCGAAACTCACCTTCCAGGCCTGGGGTAAGGCGGTGCCCAACCACCGCACCTTGTTCGACTGGCTGTCACGCGATCCCGCCGAGGTCGACAAATACATCGCCGACCCGCTATGCGGCGGGGACGCCTCGGTGTCGATGTGGCGCGATGTCGTGCAGATGGCGCTCAAAGGCGGCAGGGACGCCGGTTTCGTCGGCGTTCGGCGCGACCTCCCCGTCAGCGTCGTGGGGGGCGAAAAAGACCCTGCCTCGGATTATGGCAAAGGGATCATCCAGCTTGCCGGACGCATGCGCAAAATGGGCTTTTCGAATCTCGTTTCAAAGGTTTACAGCGAGACCCGCCACGAAAGCCTGAACGAGGTGAATCGCGACATCGTCATGGACGATTTCGCGGCATGGGCCGAGACGATCCTGACGCGATGAAGCGTTGGCCCATTGCAAGAGCCGTGACAGCGGCAATCTCTGTTGATAGAGGCTTTGGTTCCGACCAATTCTGGTGATTTATGGCTGAGCCCCCGCTGAAAGGCGTCCGCGTCGTCGAACTCGCCCGCATCCTTGCCGGGCCTTGGGCCGGGCAGTTGCTTGCTGATCTCGGCGCCGACGTCATCAAGGTCGAAAGCCCTGACGGCGGCGACGACACCCGCAAATGGGGCCCGCCCTTCGTAATGGGCAAGGATGGCGAGAACCTGTCGGCCGCCTATTACCATTCCTGCAATCGCGGCAAGCGCTCCATCGCCATCGATTTTTCGACACCGGAGGGCGCCGAAACCGTGCGCCGGCTGGTGGCAACGTCTGACGTGCTGATCGAAAACTTCAAGCTTGGCGGCTTGAAGAAATACGGGCTCGACCATGAGAGCCTGCACAAGATCAATCCGCGCCTCGTTTATTGCTCGATCACCGGCTTCGGCCAGGACGGTCCTTACGCGCCGCGCGCCGGCTACGATTTCATCATCCAGGGCATGGCCGGCATGATGTCGATCACCGGCGAGGCGGGACGCGAGCCGCAGAAGGCCGGCGTCGCCATCTCCGACATCTTCACTGGCCTCTATTCCGTCATCGCCATCCAGGCGGCCCTTCGCCACGCCGAAAAAACCGGCGAAGGCCAGCACATCGACATGGCATTGTTCGACACCCAAATCTCGGCGCTCGGCAATCAGAACCTCAACTATCTCGTCTCCGGCAAGTCGCCTGTGCAGATGGGCAACGCGCATATGAACATCGCGCCCTACGAGGTGCTGCCGGTCCGGGACGGTCACATCATCCTGGCGGTCGGCAATGACGGCCAGTTCGCCAGGTTCTGCGCGGTGGTCGGGCTGGACGAATTGCCCGGCAATCCCGATTTCGCCACCAATCCGGCCCGCGTCGCCAACCGGGCGGCGCTACGCGAGCGGATCGTCGAGGCGCTGAAGACCAAGGATCGCGACCCGCTGCTGGCCAAGCTGGAAGCGGCCAGCGTGCCGGCGAGCCCGATCAACACGATCGGACAGATGTTCGCCGACCCGCAGGCGATCGCGCGCGGCATGCGGCTCGATCTCGACGACGGCCATGGCAATCTTCTGCCCTCGGTTCGCGCACCGATGATCATGTCCCAAACACCGCTCGTCTATGAGCGCCCCTCGCCCCGCCTGGGCGAACATACTGACGAAATCCTTGCCGAACTGGAGAGAGCAAAATGAAAACCGGCGGACAATTGATCGTCGACGCGCTCGAGGCCAACGGCACCGACCGTATCTTCTGCGTGCCAGGCGAATCCTACCTCGCGGTGCTCGACGCGCTGCACGATTCGGCGATCCGCACCATCGTCTGCCGCCAGGAGGGTGGCGCCGCCATGATGGCCGACTGCCAAGGCCGCCTGACCGGCAAACCCGGTATCTGCTTCGTCACCCGCGGCCCCGGCGCCACCAATGCCTCCGCCGGCATCCATATCGCCATGCAGGATTCGGTTCCCGTGATCCTGTTCATCGGCCAGGTCGCCAGCCACGCCAAGCAGCGCGAGGCCTTCCAGGAAGTGGACTATGTCAGGTTCTTTGGCGACATCGCAAAATGGGTGGTAGAGATCGACGATGCGTCGCGTATTCCCGAATTCGTCACCCGCGCCTTTGCCGTGGCGACCTCCGGACGCCCAGGTCCCGTCGTCATCTCGCTGCCGGAAGACATGCTGACCAGTGTCGTCGATGCACCGGCCGCGATCGCCTACACCCCGGTCGAGACCAGCCCCGCCGAAGCCGAACTCGACCGGTTCGAGGCGCTGCTCAATGCCGCCAAACGACCGATCGCGATCCTGGGCGGCACACGTTGGGATTTCCAGGCTGTTCAGGAAATCACCCGCATCGCCGAGGCGTGGTCGCTACCGGTCGGCTGCTCCTTCCGCCGCCAGATGCTGTTCGATCATCTGCACCCGAACTATGCCGGCGATGTCGGCATCGGCATCAACCCGAAGCTGGCGACAGCAATCAAGCAGGCCGATCTGGTGCTGCTGATCGGCGGCCGCATGGGCGAGATGCCGTCCTCGGACTATACGCTGCTGAAGAGCCCCTACCCTGACCAGACGCTGGTCCATGTCCACCCCGATGCCGGCGAACTAGGCCGCGTCTACCGTCCAACGCTGGCGATAAATGCCTCGCCCGCCGCCTTCGTGCGCGCCTTCGCCAAACGGAAGGGACCGGCATCGCCGGGCTGGGCGGCGGAGACGGCAAAGCTCCATGCCGCTTATCTCGACTGGTCGACCCCACCGGAAAGCGGTCCGGGCGCCGTCCAGATGGGGCCGATCATGACCTATCTCGAAACGGTGCTGCCCGACGATGCCATCCTGACCAACGGCGCCGGCAACTACGCCACGTGGGTGCACCGCTTCCATCGCTTCCGCCGCTTTGCCACACAGGGCGCGCCGACCTCAGGCTCGATGGGTTACGGAACGCCGGCGGCGGTAGCGGCCAAGGCGCTTTATCCGGATCGCACCGTAGTCGCTTTCGCCGGCGACGGCTGCTTCCTGATGAACGGGCAGGAATTCGCCACCGCCGTACAATACGGGTTGCCGATCATCGTCATCGTCGTCAATAATGGCATCTACGGCACCATCCGCATGCACCAGGAGCGTGAATACCCCGGGCGGGTGGTGGCCACGGACCTCAAGAATCCGGACTTCGCCGCCCTGGCGCGTGCCTATGGTGGCCATGGCGAAACGGTGGAGAAAACCGCCGACTTCGCCCCTGCCTTCGAGCGTGCTCGCGCCAGCGGCAAGCCGGCAATCGTCGAAATCCGGCTCGATCCGGAGGCAATCACCCCGACCCGAACGATGACGCAGATAAGAGACAAGGCCTGAAAGTCGGTTTCCGGCAGGAGAAAGGGCGGCGCTGTCCCGCAAAGCTTTCGCAAGCAAATACGGGCGCGCGCCCCGAGCGACGTCGCGTTACATCGACGCCGCCGCCTTTTCGATCTGACCGCGGATCTCGCCGTCCTTGTTGGCCGCGGTGTGTATGTTGACGTAATATTTGCCGGCTTCCAGATCGGTCACCTGCGTATCGGTCAATGTCGCCGATCCCTTGATCGGGCTCTTGAGTTTTTTGAACGGGATTACGGGGTCCGCATTTTCCCCCTTCGCGGCCGGGCCATGAATATGTGCGGCCGTCGCCGGCCCGCTGAGGCCGGAGTATTTGACGTTCCAACTGAGTTTCTTCTTGGCGGTGTCAAAGGTGAATGTGGCGGTTCCCTTGCCCTTGGTGGTAACGGGTGGGCTCTGCTGGCTGCCATCGAGCGTCGCCTTGAACTTCATCATGTCGGCCAGGGCCGGCGACGCGAACAGGAAAGCGGTCGAAATGGCCAGCGCCGAAAGCGTCGGCAAGACGGTCTGTGTGCGCATGAAGAACCTCCGATTGGCTGTAGCATCCGCCGTGGCTCCCCGCACGCGCATGCCTCCGACGCAACGCTCGGCCGCCCCAATGTATCCAGGCACACGCTTTTGTGATTTGGCCGCATGAAAAAGGGGCGGTCGCCCGCCCCTCCAACATCGTCCATCAAGCCCCGTCACGAGGCCGCTTTGAGGCCTACTTGATCGCCTTGTCGGTGATCGCGGTGGTATAGGCGCCCTTCGGCTCCTTGGTGATGATCTTCTGGTCGAGCAACGCCTTGGCGGTACGCTCATAGGTCGCCGGGTCGAGCTTGCCGTCGGCATTGTCGATGAGCTTGGCGACTTCGCTCATCATACGCTTCTGGTGATTCTCGTCCTGGCCGCCACCATCCATGACGATCTCCGCCGCTTCGTCATTGTTGTCGACGGCGTATTTCCAACCCTTCATCGAGGCGCGCACGAAACGCACCATCTTGTCCTCGAAGGCCGGATCCTTGAGCTTGTCCTCCGAGGCATAAAGCCCGTCCTCGAGCAGGTCGTTGCCCATCGCCGAGTAGTTGAACACGGTGAGTTGCTCCGGCTTGTAGCCGGCGTCGATCAGCTGCCAATATTCATTGTAGGTCATGACCGAGATGCAATCCGCCTGCTTCTGAATCAGCGGCTGCACGTCAAAGCTCTGCTTGAGAACGGTGACGCCGTCCGGGCCGCCATCGGTCTTGAGGCCAAGCTTGTTCATCCAGGCGTAGAACGGATATTCGTTGCCGAAGAACCAGACGCCGAGCGTGTGGCCCTTGAAGTCGGCTTCGGTCTTGATCGGGCCGTCTTTCGGACAGACCAGTTCCATGCCGGCCTTCTTGAACGGCTGGGCGATGTTGACCAGCGGCACGCCCTTTTCGCGGGCTGCCAGCGCGCCGCCCATCCAGTCGACGATGACATCGGCGCCGCCGCCGGCGATCACCTGCTCGGGCGCAATGTCGGGACCGCCCGGCTTGATGTCGACGTCGAGACCCTCGGCCTCGTAGAAGCCCTTCGCCTTGGCGACGTAATAGCCGGCAAACTGGGCCTGCGTGACCCATTTCAGCTGCAACGTCACCTTGTCGGCGGCCATTGCCTGGAACGCGGCCAGCGACATCGCGCCGGCCAGTACAGGAACAATCAGTCTTTTCATTTTTTCCCTCTGGAGTTAGTGCCCAAACCCACCGCCCCTATCCACCACGGACAGAGGGATGCCAAAACGTGACGGCTCTTTCGACAAGAGCGACCACACCATAAAAGACCGAACCCGCAAGGGCTGCAACTGCGATTTCGGCCCAGACCATGTCGATGTTCATCCGTCCGACTTCGGTCGAGATGCGGAAGCCCATGCCGACGACGGGCGTGCCGAAGAACTCGGCGACGATGGCGCCGATCAGCGCCAGCGTCGAGTTGATCTTCAGCGCGTTGAAGATGAAGGGAGCGGCGGCCGGCAGCCTGAGCTTGATAAGCGTCGGCCAGTAGCCCGACGCATAGGTGCGCATCAGGTCGCGCTCCATATGGCCGGACGCGGCCAGACCGGCGACGGTGTTCACCAGCATCGGGAAGAAGGTCATGATGATGACGACAGCCGCCTTGGACTGCCAGTCGAAGCCGAACCACATCACCATGATCGGCGCCACGCCGATGATCGGCAGCGCCGAGACCATGTTGCCGATGGGCAGCAGGCCGCGCCGCAGGAACGGCACCCGGTCGGCGAGAATGGCCGTGACAAAGCCGGCGCCGCTGCCCACGATATAGCCGAAGATAACAGCCTTGAAGATGGTCTGCCGGACATCGGCGCCAAGGATCGGCAGCGAACTGGCGATGCGCGCGCCGATGGCGCTCGGCGGCGGCAACAGGATGAACGGGATGCCGGCGCCACGCGTCACCGCTTCCCAGATGATCAGGATCCAGGCGCCGAAGATGGCGGGGATGATCAGGCGCAGCGCCGTGCGCATCCAGCTTGCGGTGGGGTGCAGTCCCGATAGCACCGCGACGCAGCGCCAGCCAAGCAGCCAGGCGGCCGTGAGCAGCACGAAATACGGCGCCAGTGCCGTGCCTTCGAAACCAGCGATACCTGAGATCAGCAGCAAGGCGACGAGGTGGGCGCCGACGAACAGTACGACCGCTTCCACAAAGCGCGAAATCCTGATCATCGAGACCAGGGCCGTCAGCATGGCAAGGCCAAACATCAGGCCCTTCGTTCCGAGATAGGGATAGTTGGCGCTGGTTGTCGGGTCCGCTAGCGCCGCCGCTTCCGGCTTCGACATGGCGCCGAGTGCGACCGCCATCAGGCACAGCACGATGGCCAGCACAGCCTGCCAGGAAGGCTTCAGCCGGTTCATGCCGGCCTCCCGCCCATGGCGCGGTCGACGAGGCGCCCGGCAATGCCGACCACCATGACCAGCAGCGCGGCCACGATCGAGCCCGCGACAAGCGCCGACCAGATGTCGATGGACTGGCTGTAATAGGCGCCAGCGAGCAGCTTGGCGCCGATGCCGGCGACGGCGCCCGTCGGCAGTTCGCCGACAATGGCGCCGACCAGACTGGCCGCCACCGCCACCTTCATCGAGGTGAACAGGAACGGCACCGAGGCCGGCACGCGCAGCTTCCAGAAGGTCTGTGCACGGCTGGCATTGTAGGTGTGCATCAGGTCGAGATGCATGATCTCGGGCGAGCGCAGGCCTTTCACCATGCCAACCGTCACCGGGAAGAACGACAGATAGGTCGAAATCATCGCCTTCGGGATCAGGCCGGTGATGCCGATCGCCGCCAGCACCACGATGATCATCGGCGCCACCGCCAGGATCGGGATGGTCTGCGAGGCGATGATCCATGGCATCAGGCTGCGGTCGAGCGTCGCCACATGTACGATGCCCACCGCGATGATGATGCCGAGCGCCGTGCCGAAGGCAAAGCCCAGCAGCGTCGAGGACAGCGTCACCCAGGCATTGTAGACCAGGCTGCGGTTCGAAGTGACGTTGCGCAGGAACGTGTTCTCGAAAAAGTTCACCGCCACCTGGTCCGGCGCCGGCAGCGTCGGCTTCGGCTGCGAGAGCGTCTTGCCGATGAACTCGACGGTGCCGGGCGTTTCGTTGGCACGTTGGTCGAGATCGCGCTGGAACGGCGTGTTGAGTATGACGGCGAAGACGTACCAGAGTACGACCACGCCGGCGAGGATGGAGGTTACCGGGATGACCTTTGAGCGGAAGGTGTCCATCTAGCGCCGCCCTTCTCCTCTCCCCACCGGGGAGAGGGTGGCCGGAGCGAAGCGGAGGTCGGGGGCCCTTGCCTTCGTCATCCTAGGGCGAAGCAAGGAGCGAAGCGACGCGGCGCAGACCCTAGAATCCATGCCGTTACCTCTCCGCTCCGCGACCATTCGGAATATGGCTCCCTCCGCGCCGCTTAGCCTGCCGAATATTCTCGACTGTTTGCGCCTTTCGGCAGGCGTCACGGCATGGATCCTAGGGTCTACGTATGCCGCTTCGCGGCTACTCCGCCCTAGAATGACGAAGGCGTAGGTGGCCGCTCCTTCGTGAGGTGGAGGCGCCTTTCGGGGCGCTGCCGCGAGTCCATCCTGCCCCCGCTCAATCATCATAGCTGTGCCCTGCCCTTAAGCCGTCTCGCACCCGTGCGGCGATCGCCAGGAACTCCGGCGTCTCGCGGATGTCGAGTGGCCGCTCCTTCGGCAGCGTCGATTCGATGACGTCGCTGACGCGGCCCGGGCGCGGCGACATGACGACGATGCGCGTCGATAAATACACCGCCTCGGGAATGGAGTGCGTGACGAAGCAGATGGTCTTGTTGGTGCGCGCCCACAATTGCAGCAATTGCTCGTTGAGATGGTCGCGCACGATCTCGTCCAGCGCGCCGAACGGCTCGTCCATCAACAGAAGGTCGGCATCGAAGGCGAGCGCGCGAGCGATCGAGGCGCGCTGCTGCATGCCGCCGGAAAGCTGCCAAGGATACTTCTTCTCGAAGCCGGAAAGGTTGACGAGATCGAGCGTGCGCCTGATCCGCTCTCCCTGCTCCGCCCCGGACAGACCCATGATCTCCAGCGGCAGCGCGACGTTGCGCTCGATGGTGCGCCAGGGAAACAGGGCGGCGGCCTGGAAGACATAGCCGTAGGCGCGTTTCTCGCGCGCCTGTTCTGCTGTCATGCCGTTGACCGAAATGGTCCCCGAGGTCGGCTTCTCAAGATCGGCGATGACCCGCAGCAAGGTCGTCTTGCCGCAGCCCGACGGCCCGATGAAGGAAACGAACTCACCCTTGCCGATGGTCAGGTCGACATTGGACAGCGCCTGTACCGGCCCGTCATTGGTCTGGAAGGTCAGGCCAAGCTTGCTTGCCGCGACGACGGCTGGCGAAATCCCCGTCATCGGCCGCGGCCTGCCTGTTCCTGCCCCTTTAGTGCCGGCCCGATTCCGATTGCTTTTATCGCGATGTTGTTTTCCACTCGCCCAGTCCCATTGGTCTTGTTCCACTCATTCGACGCCCGGAGTTTCCCCGATGTCGCCTCAACCCACTTGCCATCTTATCCGCCCTGAAAGCTCTTATGAAGGCAAGCAGGGATTGACCTATTTCGCCGGTATCGCCACCGAGTCGGTCGGCTCATCTGGTATCTGCATGCATGTGCTCACCATGCCGCCCGGCGCCCGCGCTAAGGCGCATCTGCATGAGAACCATGAAACGGCGATCTACGTGCTCTCCGGCGGGGTCCATACCTGGTACGGCGACCGGCTTGAGAACCACATCGTCGCCAAAGCCGGCGACCTCTTCTACATTCCGGCCGGCGTGCCGCATCTGCCCGCCAATCTGAGTGGGGCCCCGTCTTCGGCCGTCATTGCCCGCACCGATCCCAAAGAGCAGGAAAGCGTCGTCCTGCTGCCGGAACTGGATGCATTGGTCGCCTGAAGCCGGCCTTGCGGGGCTAGGCGCCCATCGGCCAATTGCTTGAGGTTTGCGCTGCCCCTCATCGCCCTGCCGGGCACTTCTCCACGTATCGGGACGGGGAGAAGGACGATTTCGCGAAGGATTTCGCCAATTTCCAGCGTTGCCGGAAAGGGCGCCAAGATTGCGTTCAGTTCCCTTCTCCCCGTCCCTATACGGGGAGAAGGCGCCGGCAGGCGGATGAGGGGCAGCACCAACTTCGGCAATCATCGGCACCGGGAAACTTCCCCGCAGACGGTGCCGTCCTTGTCGGCGATCATCAGTTTCTTGGCGCTTTTCGAGCTGCGCAAACTCAAACCCCAGTCGCCGGAATGCCTGTCCGCTCCACCTTGCGCGGCGCGGTGATCTCCTTCCAGGTCGACAGTGCCCGGTTGACCGCCGCGTTCGGCTCGCGGCCGACGAACTGGCCATGGCCAGGCTTGGCCTTCACCTCGGTCTCCTCGATCGACAATTCGCCACGCGAGAAGACAAAGCGCGGCAAGCCGGTCACTTCGACGCCTTCGAAGACATTGTAGTCGATGACCGACTGCTGCTTCTTCGAAGAAATCGTCTTCTTGCGCTTGGGGTCCCACACGATGATGTCGGCATCCGCGCCTTCGACAATGGCGCCCTTTTTCGGGTACATGTTGAGGATCTTGGCGATGTTGGTCGAGGTTACGGCGACGAATTCGTTCATCGTCAGCCGCCCGGTGTTGACGCCCCTGGTCCACAGCACCGGCATGCGATCCTCGAGGCCGCCCGTGCCGTTCGGGATCTTGGTGAAATTGCCGACGCCGAAGCGCTTCTGGTCCGTGGTGAAGGCGCAGTGGTCGGTCGCCACCACCTGCAACGATCCCGCCTGCAGGCCGGCCCACAGCGAATCCTGGTGTAATTTGTTGCGGAAGGGCGGGCTCATCACGCGGCGCGCCGCATGGTCCCAGTCCTTGTCGAAATACTCACTCTCGTCCAGCGTCAGGTGCTGGATCAGTGGCTCGCCGAACACCCGCATGCCTTTCTGACGCGCCCGGCGGATGGCCTCGTGCGCCTGCTCGCAGGAAACATGCACGACGTAGAGCGGCACGCCGGCCATGTCGGCAATCATGATGGCGCGGTTGGTCGCCTCGCCTTCCACTTCCGGCGGGCGCGAATAGGCGTGCCCCTCCGGGCCATTGTTGCCGGCGGCAAGCAACTTCTGCGAGAGCGCCGCAACCACGTCGCCATTCTCGGCATGCACCAGCGGCAGCGCGCCGAGCTCGGCGCAGCGCTGGAACGACGCATACATCTCGTCGTCGTCCACCATCAGCGCGCCCTTGTAGGCCATGAAATGCTTGAACGAGGTGATGCCCTTGTCGACGACGGTGGCCATCTCGTCGAACACCTGCTTGCCCCACCAGGTGATCGCCATGTGGAAGGAATAATCGCAGGACGCCTTCGAGGTCTTGTTGTCCCACATCTGCAAGGCCTCGAGCAGCGACTGCTGCGGCGACGGCAGGCAGAAATCGACCACCATCGTCGTGCCGCCGGCTAGTGCCGCGCGCGTGCCGGACTCGAAATCGTCGGCCGAATAGGTGCCCATGAACGGCATTTCGAGATGAGTATGCGGATCGATACCACCTGGCATGACATAACAGCCGGTGGCGTCGAACTCATGGTCGCCGTGTAGGTCGGAGCCAATGGCGACGATCTTGCCGTGCTGCATCAGCACGTCGGCCTTCCATGTGCGGTCGGCGGTAACGATGGTGCCGTTTCTGATGACTTTGGTCATTTTTCTCGTTCCCTTGTTCCTTCGCGCTTCTTGCGAGCAGCGTTTGGAAATCCAGCTTTCCAGCTTACTCCACGATGACCGCTGTCTCCACCACGGCATGGAACAGCACGTCGGCTCCTGCCGCCGCCCATTCCTTGGAGATCTCCTCGGCCTCGTTGTGGCTGAGACCGTCGACGCAGGGGCACATCACCATGGCGGTCGGCGCGACGCGGTTGATCCAGCAGGCGTCGTGGCCCGCGCCCGAGACGATGTTGCGGTGCGTGTAGCCGAGCCGGTCGGCGGCATCACGGATCGCCTTGACGCAGCCCTTGTCAAAGGTGACCGGATCGAAATGGCCGACCTGCTCGATCTTGTACTGGATGTCGAGCGCCTCGCATATCGTGTCGATGCCTTCGCGGATGCGCCCATCCATGGCGTCGAGCACTTCCTTCTCCGGCGAGCGGATGTCGATGGTGAAGACCGTGCGCCCGGCGATGATGTTGCGCGAGTTCGGATAGACTTCCATGTGGCCGACCGCGCCGACGGCGTCCGGCTGGTAGTCCATGGCAATCTCGTGCACCAGTTCGATCACGCGCGCCATGCCGAGCCCGGCATTGCGGCGCTTGGGCATCGGCGTCGAGCCGGTATGCGCCTCCTTGCCGGTCAGCGTCACCTGCAGCCATTTCAGCCCCTGTCCATGGGTGACGACGCCGATGTCGATGCCTTCGTCCTCGAGGATAGGCCCTTGCTCGATATGCAGTTCGAAAAAGGCGTGGATCTTGCGATCGCCGACCTTCTCCGTGCCCTTCCAGCCGATGCGCTCCAGTTCCTCGCCGAATTTCTTGCCGTTCTTGTCCGTATGCTCGTAGACGTCGGCCTGGTCGAGCACACCGGCGAATACGCCGGACGCCATCATCGCCGGGGCAAAGCGCGAGCCTTCCTCGTTGGTCCAGTTCGTGACCACGATCGGATGTTTGGTCTTGATGCCGAGATCATTGAGCGAGCGCACGACTTCCAAGCCGCCGAGCACGCCGAGCACGCCGTCATACTTGCCGCCGGTCGGCTGCGTGTCGAGATGGCTGCCGACATAGACCGGCGGCAGGCTGGGGTCGGCGCCTTCGCGCCTGGCAAACATGGTGCCCATCTCGTCGATGCCCATTTCGAGCCCGGCGGCATCGCACCAGCGCTTGAACAGATGCCGGCCCTCGCCGTCCTCGTCGGTCACGGTCTGGCGATTGTTGCCACCGGCAATGCCGGGGCCGATCTTCGCCATCTCCATGATGGAATCCCACAAACGGTCTGAATTGATTCGCAGATTCTCGCCGGGTGCGGCCATTCAAAACCTCTCCAATTGCGTGGCGTTCCCCTCCCCCTTGAGGGGAGGGTGGCCGCGAAGCGGTCGGGTGAGATCGCCGGACATGCGCTCGACCTTCCCTTTGACCACCTGCGCAACATGCCAAGGGTTGTTTATCACATCGGGCTCATCGACGCGAAAGACATCAAAGCCGAGCGAGCGCAGATAGGCATCACGAACGGCATCATGCCGCTTGCCCTTCTCGTGTTCGTGCAGATCGCCATCAACTTCAACGATCAGCTTCACGGCGAGGCAGGCAAAGTCAACGATATAAGGCCCGATCGGACACTGACGACGAAACTTGATGCCGGCCGATTTCAGCTCGCGCAGTTCATACCAGAGCAAGGATTCACCCCTGGTTGCGTGAACTCGAAGCGCGCGCGCCTTTTGGCGCATTTCGTAGCTCACGCGAGTGCGGGGCATCAACGGCAGCCTCGCGGCAACAGATCAGGTCGGCACCCCGTCGCACCGACCCCACCCGACCGCTTCGCGGCCACCCTCCCCTCGAGGGGGAGGGATATCCGCGCCCAGTTCTTCAATCGATCGACCTCAGTACCTCACGCACATGATCGATCAGTTCGTTGATCTGGCCCTTGGTGATGATCAGCGGCGGCGACAGCGCGATGATGTCGCCGGTAGTGCGGATCAGCGCGCCGCGCTCGAACGCCTTGACGAAGGCCGAGAAGGCACGCTTGGTCGGCTGCCCGGCGATCGGCGCCAGCTCGATCGCACCGATCAGGCCGATGTTCCTGATATCGATGACATGCGGCTCGCCCTTCAGCGAATGCAGCGCGTCTTCCCAATAGGGCGCCAGTTCCTCGCCGCGTGTGAGCAGGCCCTCTTCCTTGTAGGTGTCGAGCGTGCCGAGCGCCGCGGCGCAGGCGATCGGATTGCCGGAATAGGTGTAGCCGTGGAAGAACTCGATCATGTGCTCGGGGCCGGTCATGAAGGCGTCGTGGATTTCCTTCTTCACGAACACCGCGCCCATCGGGATGACGCCGTTGGAGACGCCCTTGGCGGTGGTCATGATATCAGGCGTGACGCCGAAATAATCGGCCGCGAACGGCGCGCCAAGACGGCCGAAACCGGTGATGACCTCGTCGAAGATCAACAGGATGCCATGCTTGGTGCAGATTTCGCGCAGCTTCTGCAAATAGCCCTTGGGCGGCAGGATGACGCCGGTGGAGCCGGCGACCGGCTCGACGATAACGGCCGCGATGGTCGAGGCGTCATGGAGCGCAACGATGCGCTCCAGCTCGTTGGCCAGCTCCGCGCCATGTTCCGGCACGCCCTTGGAGAAGGCGTTCTTCTCGGGCAGGTGCGTGTGCGGCATATGGTCGACGCCGCCGAGCAGCGTGCCGAACATCTTGCGGTTGGTGACGATGCCGCCGACCGAAATGCCGCCGAAATTGACGCCGTGATACCCGCGCTCGCGTCCGATCAGGCGGGTGCGCGAGCCCTCGCCCTTCACGCGGTGATAGGCGATCGCCATCTTCAACGCGGTCTCGACCGATTCCGAACCGGAATTGGTGAAGAACACGTGATCCATGCCCTTCGGCGCGACGTCGACCAGGCGGTTGGCCAGTTCGAACACGATCGGGTGGCCCATCTGGAAGGCCGGAGCGTAGTCGAGCTCGGCGGCCTGCTGCTGGATCGCCTCGGTGATCTTGGGCCGGCAATGGCCGGCATTGACGCACCAGAGGCCGGCGGTGCCGTCCAGCACCTTGCGGCCGTCGCTGGTCGTGTAGTGCATGTCCTTGGCGGACACGAACATGCGCGGCGCCTGCTTGAACTGCCGGTTTGCCGTGAACGGCATCCAGAATGCACTGAGATCGTTCGGCGTGACTTTCAGCCGGTTGGACATGACCAAGACTTCCCCTTGTAACCTGTTTCGGTACGTCCAACGCTTGGTCTTTGCCGCGCTTTCGTGCTACGCAAATTTTTGACCGATTGGACAAACGTTAGCACCGCCCTGTCGGCGGTCAAGGGATTACTAGCGGAAATGCGGCTCCTGAAGTGCGTTCCACAGGCCGGGGAAAAACTGGTCCAGAGAATTGGGCCAGACCGCTTTCAACACGAGGGCGCGCAACGGTGAACACCAGCACGGAAGCCCCTCGCCGCACCCGCATCCAGCAGGAGAAGCGCGAACTCATTCTCGAAGCCGCACTCGAGGTGTTCTCCACCAATGGCTTCCGCGGCTCGACCATCGACCAGATCGCCGAAGCCGCGGGGATGTCGAAGCCCAACCTGCTCTATTACTTTCGCCGCAAGGAAGACATTCACGAGACGCTGATGCAGCGCCTGCTCGACACGTGGCTGGCGCCGCTCAGGGAACTCGACGACATCGGCGATCCCCTGACCGAGCTCAGGAGCTACATCAGGCGCAAGCTTGAAATGGCGCGCGATTTTCCGCGCGAGAGCCGGCTGTTCGCCAACGAGATTCTGCAGGGCGCACCACGCATCATGCCCTTGCTGACCGGCGAACTGAAGACGCTGGTCGACGAGAAGGCAACCGTCATCAATGGCTGGATGCGCGCCGGCAAGATCGCCAGGACGGATCCTTGGCACCTGATCTTCTCGATCTGGGCGACGACCCAGCACTATGCCGATTTCGACGTCCAGGTCCGCGCCGTGCTCGGCCCGAACCGTGGCGGCGACGGCCGCTTCGAGGACGCAGCGAGGTTCCTGGAGCAATTATTTCTCGACGGGTTGAAGCCGAAGGCCTGACCCTGCCCTGAAGGCTCAGGCGCTGCGCCGCTCGGCCGGCAGTGCATCAAGCAAGCTCTGCAGCTTGGCGATCGAGTTCTGCTCGGCCAGCGGCGTGTAGACGACCAGCCGCATGTCGGATCCATCGTCAATCGACAGGCTCATATGCTCGAAGGCCATGGCGCCGGCCGTCGGATGGCGGACGTGCTTCAGACCCGTCAGCTTTCGCGCTACGTCACGTCGGGGCCACCAATCGCGGAACTCGGGGCTCGAGCGCATCATCAGCGCGATCAGCCGGTCGAAATCGGGATCACCGACATATTTGGCGCTTTCGGCGCGAAACGAAGCGAGCACCACGCGAGCAAGCTCTTCCCAGTCGACGAGCAGGCGACGGTGCTGCGGGCTTGTAAACACCATGTGGACGATGTTGCGGGCGTCGCCTTCCAGCAAGCCATAATCGCCGAACACCGCGACGGCTGCCGGGTTCCAGGCGAGCACGTCCCAGCGCCGGCCAACCACATAAGCGGGTTGCAGCACAAGACTTTGCAGCATGTGCAGCAACGGCCCGTCGACCTTTTCGGGCGTTGCCCCACGACGCTCCGGCTGTTGGCGGCCGGCGAGGATGAACAAATGCCGCTTCTCGACAGCGTCGAGGCGCAGCGCCTCGCAGAGCGCCGCCAGCACCTCCACCGAGGGCCTGACATCCCTGCCTTGTTCCAGCCAGGTGTACCAGGTGGTGCCGACACCGGCGATCATCGCCACCTCCTCGCGCCGCAGGCCCGGCGTGCGCCGCCGCGCGCCGCAGGCAATGCCGGCGGCCTGTGGCGAAAGCCTCTCGCGGCGCGAGCGCAGGAAGGCGCCGAGCTCGCGCCGGCGGCTGTCTTCAGCGGAATGAGAAGGAGCATCCATGACCCTATTATAGCAGTACCGATACCAGGATAAAGTTTGAACTGTTTGGCGCGCACCCGCTGCCCCATCTTCTGTCGAGAGCAACGAATGGAGGCTCAAACATGGACCTGAAAGACAAGACAATCCTGATCACCGGCTCGACCGACGGTGTCGGCCGGGTCGTCGCGCAACGGCTGGGCGCAGGTGGCGCCCGGGTGCTGGTGCACGGACGCGACGCGGCGCGCGGCAAGGCCACGGTCGCGGACATCGAGGCGGCCGGCGGCAAGGCCGAGTTCTTCGCAGCCGACCTCGCCTCGCTGGCCGAGGTGCGCCGGCTCGCCGAGGCCGTGCGTGAAAAAACCGCTCGGCTCGACATCCTCATCAACAATGCCGGTGTCGGCACGGCTGGCCAAAACGCCAAAAGGCAGGTCAGCGCCGACGGCTATGAACTGCGCTTCGCCGTCAACTATCTCGCCGGCTTCCTGCTTACGGAGGGATTGCTGCCCCTGCTGAAGGCCAGCGCGCCGGCGCGTATCGTCAACGTCGCCTCGGCGGGCCAGCAGGCCATCGACTTTAGCGACGTCATGCTTACCCATGGCTACAGCGGCGTGCGCGCCTACTGCCAGAGCAAGCTGGCGCAGATCCTGTTCACCATCGATCTCGCCGAGCAGCTCAAGGGCAGCGGGGTTACCGTCAACGCCCTGCACCCGGCGAGCTACATGAACACCACGATGGTCCGGCAGGCAGGCGTCACGCCATGGAGCTCGGTGGAGACCGGCGCCGAGGCCATTGTCAATCTCGCCACCTCCCCCGCGCTCGAAGCGCGCAGCGGCCTCTATTTCGACGGCCTGCGCGAATCCCGCGCCGACGCCCAGGCTTACGACGCAACGGCAAGACAGCAATTGCGAGTCTTGAGCCTGGACCTTGTCGGCCAGGCAACATCGAAGGAACAACATTCATGACCGACAAGATCGAACACACAGTCGTCATCGGCGGCTCGTCCGGCATCGGCCTGGCGACGGCGCGCAAACTGCTCGGCCCCGGCATGAAGGTGACCATCACCGGGCGCAATCAGGACAAGCTCGTCAGCGCATGGAAAAGTCTCGGTGGCGCCGCTGACAAGGCGGCATTCGATGCGTCAAAGCCGAATGAAGTGCGCCACTTCTTCGAGCGTCTCGGCCCGTTCGACCATCTCGTTCTGGCCGCGAGCGGCGGCAAGGGCCTTGGCCCGTTCGAAACACTCGACCTTGCCGATATCGCTGGCGGCGTCGACGAAAAGGTGCGGCCGCAATTGTCCTGCCTGCAGGCGGCCTTGCCGACGCTGGACAAATCAGGATCGGTCACCTTCATCTCGGCGGTATCCGCCCAGCTCGCCACGCCGGGCGTCGCCGGCATCGGCGCCGTCAATGGCATGCTCCTGACGGTGGCGCCGGTCCTGGCCGTCGAACTGAAGCCGCTGCGCGTCAACGTCGTGGCGCCCGGCGTCATCGACACGCCCTGGTGGGACTTTCTGCCGGACGAGCAGCGACAAGCGGTCTTCGCGGACTATGCCGGCAAGACGCCGGTCGGCCGCATCGGCCGCGCCGAGGACGTCGCCTCGGCCATAGCCTTCCTCGTCTCCAACGGCTTCATGACCGGCCAGGTATTAACCTGCGATGGTGGTTTGCGGTTCGCGGCCTAGCTGCAACCGTCAAAGCGATTGGGCGATCAGTGTCAGGAAGCCGCCGCTCAGCGCGACATTGCCAACAAAACCATTGATACGCGACGCACGCTCCTGTCCCTGATGATCCCAGAAATTGTGGAACATCGGCGTGGCGACGATCAGGAACAGCACCAGCACCGCACAGGCAGTGGCGGTCCAGAAGCCCGTCACCACCAGCACGCCGGCGACGATCTGCAACACGATGCCGGCCCAAAGTGCCAGCCGCGCCTGCGGCACACCGCGCGCGACCATCAGCCCCGTCAAGAAGCCCGCGTTCTGGATGTTGCGCAAGCCGGCGAAGACAAACCCGCCGCCAAGCAACAGCCGGCCGAGAACCAACAAGGCGGCGGGTAAATCGGCAAGCATCAAACGCTCTCCCTTTAAAATAATGGGAGCGCCGCCTCCCTTGGCGGCGCTCCGATCGTGATCGAACAATCAGGCGGCCTTGGCGGCAGGCATCGGATGAATGGCGTGGAACGGAATGCAAAGCCGGTTCCAGGTATTGATCATGCCCAGCGCCACGGAGAGCTTGACCAACTCCTCTTCCGAGAAATGTTCCAGCGTGCGGGCATAGAGTTCGTCCGAAACACCATTGTTGGCGATCAGCGTCACGGCCTCGGTCCAGGCCAAAGCGGCGCGCTCACGCTCCGAAAACAGCGGCGATTCCTTCCAGGCTGAAACCAGATAAAGCCGCTGTTCGGTCTCGCCGTCGCGCCTCGCCTCGCGGCTGTGCATCTCGACACAGAAGGAGCAGCCATTGATCTGTGAGGCCCTGAGCTTGATCAGGTGCAGCAGGCTTTCCTCGAGCCCGCATTCGTCGACCGCCTTGTTGAGCGCCGATACCGCTTTCATGATCTCGGGCGCCTTGGCGAAGAACTGGAGCCTCTGTCTCATCATCTTTCCTTTCATACTTGCTTGGTTGAACTGGATTTCTGCTGCCGCTGGTGGCGCTCGGTGAAAGCGCAGCTTGCCGCGACCGACCGCGGATCGGCGCCTTTCATGAAGTCCGCCACGATGTCGGACAGCCTGACCTCGGCCAGCGCCGCGCGATAGGCGCGCTCCGCCTTCAGCATCGCAGCATTGATGCCGCACGGCCTGACATAGGCCGATGCATCGAGTTTCGTCGGGCCGCGCTGGCGGATTTCGCCGCATCGGAAAGCCGGCTCGCGCCCTTCGACCGCCAGCACGATGTCCAGCAGCGTGATGCGTTCGGCCGGTTTCGCCAACCGGTAGCCGCCCGCCGGCCCAGGAACGGATTCCAGGATGCGCGCAGCGGTGAGCATGTTGAGATGTTTCAGGAGATAGCTCGGCGACAGGCCAAACGCCTCCGCCAGGGCCGCACCTGGCATGGTGCTGTCGCCATCGACGCCAGCCAGCGTCGCCGCGCAGTGGATGGCCGCTTCGACGCCATCGCCGAGTTTCATGATACCAATCTCCAATACATGGATAATTTATATCCTGGATATTTTGTATCTGCAATAGCAAAATGAAAACGGCGCCCGAGGACGCCGCTTTTTCCTTGATTGTTCCGCCCTACTCCGCCGCCACCTTGGCCATTGGGTTGTTCGGGTGCGTGGTCCAGTTGGCGTAGACCGGCGACACAGGCATGCCGGTGCGCTGGTCCATCACCCCGGCGGCCAGCGGCTCCATGGTGATGCAGTTGTCGACCGGGCAGACATTGACGCACAGATTGCAGCCGACGCACTCGGCCTCGATCACCTCGAAATGCCTGACGCCGTCGACCATGCTGGTGATCGCCTGATGCGAGGTGTCCTCGCAGGCGATGTGGCAGCGGCCGCATTTGATGCAGGCATCCTGGTCGATATGCGCCTTGGCGACATAGTTGAGGTTGAGATACTGCCAGTCCGTGACATTGGGCGTGGCACGGCCGATGATGTCGTCGAGCGAGCGATGGCCCTTCTCGTCCATCCAGTTTTCGAGACCGGCGATCATCTCCTGCACGATCTTGAAACCGTAGGTCATCGCGGCCGTGCACACTTGCACGTTCCCGGCGCCGAGCGCCATGAACTCGGCAGCGTCGCGCCAGGTGGTGATGCCGCCAATGCCGGAGATCGGCAGCCCCTGCGTTTCGGGGTCGCGCGCGATCTCGGCCACCATGTTCATGGCGATCGGCTTCACCGCCGGGCCGCAATAACCGCCATGCGAGCCCTTGCCGTCGATGGTCGGCATCGGCGCGAAGCTGTCGAGATCGACGCCGGTGATCGAGTTGATGGTGTTGATCAGCGACACCGCGTCGGTGCCGCCGGCATGTGCTGCTCGCGCCGGCTTGCGGATATCGGTGACGTTGGGCGTCAGCTTGGTGATGACGGGCATGCGCGTGTACTGCTTGCACCAGCGCACAACCATTTCGATATATTCCGGCACCTGGCCGACGGCGGCGCCCATGCCGCGCTCCGACATGCCGTGCGGGCAGCCGAAATTGAGCTCGATGCCGTCGGCGCCGGTTTCCTCGACAAGCGGCAGGATCGCCTTCCAGCTTTCCTCGACGCAAGGCACCATGATCGAGGCGATCAGCGCCCGGTCGGGCCACTCCATCTTGACCTGCTTCATCTCACGCAGATTGGTCTGCAAGTCGCGGTCGGTGATCAGCTCGATGTTGTTGAGGCCGAGCAGACGGCGGTCGGCGCCCCAGATCGCGCCGTAGCGTGGGCCATTGACGTTGACCACCGGCGGGCCCTCTTCGCCCAGCGTCTTCCAGACGACACCGCCCCAACCGGCCTTGAAGGCGCGCACGACATTGTAGGCCTTGTCGGTCGGCGGCGCCGAGGCCAGCCAGAACGGATTGGGCGATTTGATGCCGACGAAATTATTCCTGATATCTGCCATGCTCATGCCCTCCCGTTCGAGGTCAGTGCCCGGTGAATGGATTCCGCCGCATCACGCCCTTGCGCCACGGCCGAGACGGTCAGGTCGTCGCCACCGAATATGCAGTCGCCGCCGGCCCAGACCTTGGCCAGCGAGGTGCGCCCTTCCGCATCGACCTTGATGCGCCCGGCCTCGAGCTCGATCGCAGCACCGCTGCCGTTGAGCGCAGCGGGGACGAAACTCTGTCCGATCGCCTTGAACACCTGGTCGGCAACGAGGGTCAGCGTCTCGCCGGTGCCGGCAAGACTGTCGCCGTTCATGGCGGTGTATTCAAGCTCGATGGCATTGACCTTGCCGCCTTCGGCAATCACCCGCTTCGGCTGTAGCCAGTGTCGGATGACGACGCCGTTGGCGGCCGCCAGGTCCTGCTCGAATTCGGAAGCATTCATATGTTCCTGGCCGCGCCGGTAGCAGATCGTCACCTCCTCGGCGCCAAGCAGCTTCGACTGCACCGCGGCATCGATCGCCGTCATGCCGCCGCCGATGACGACGACGCGGCGGCCGACCGGCAGGCCGGAGAGATCGCTGGCTTGGCGCAGCTCGGAGATGAACTCGACGGCGTTGGTGACGCCCACGGCGGCCTCCCCATCGGCGCGCAGCGCATTGACGCCGCCGAGCCCCATGCCCAGAAACACCGCGTCATAATTGCGGATCAGGTCGGAGAGCTGATAGTCGCGGCCGAGCGCCTTACCGTTCTGGATATCAATCCCGCCAATCGAGGTGACGTACTCGACCTCGGCTTGGGCGAAATTGTCGACGCTCTTATAAGCGGCGATGCCGTATTCGTTGAGCCCGCCCGCCTTCGCGCGCGCTTCCAGGATTGTGACGTCGTGGCCATGGCGGGCGAGCCGATGTGCGGCGGCAAGGCCGGCCGGCCCGGCGCCCACCACGGCGACCGCCTTGCCTGTCGGTGCGGCACGTGGATAAAATTGCCTGTTCTCGCTCATCGCGATATCGGTGGCATAGCGCTGCAGCCGACCGATCTGCACCGGCTTGCCTTCCGCCACTTCGCGCACGCAGACCTCCTCGCACAGCGTCTCGGTCGGGCAGACGCGGGCGCACATGCCGCCCAGAATGTTCTGGTCGAAAATGGTCTTGGCCGAGCCGATCGGATTGCCCGTGGAGATCTGGCGGATGAACAGCGGAATGTCGATCGAGGTCGGGCATGCGTTCATGCACGGCGCGTCGTAGCAGAAATAGCAGCGGTCCGCTTCGACCAGCGCCTCGTGGTGATCGAGCGGCGGATGCAGGTCGGAAAAATTGTCCGCATACTGATCGGCAGGCAGCCGGCCGCCTGCAATGCCTTCCCTGAACTGGCCTTCTGCCATCGTCAGTTCCCCTTGTTTTCGTTTTAGGGAAGGCTAGCACGTTTTATTTTTTTATCAATTGGTCAATTTTCTACATAAGCCTCTGAAAAGGCTCGAATAAAACATGATAATTTAGTTCACGTTTAATATCGTAATGCGCGAATGTCGAACTTTCGAGGAAGGACGGTCCGCTAAGCGGCAGGTCGCAATCATGGCATGCCTGTCGAGCCGCAATTTTTCCTCCGCTGTCGGATTTCCGTCTCGAAGATCGTCCTATGATGGATCGAAGGACGATCGACGCAAAAGGTGAGGAGACCGACGATGCCGAAATCCCCAATGCCCTTCTTCTGGTACGAATTGATGACATCAGACCTCGACGCCGCCGAGGCGTTCTATACCAAGGTGGTCGGCTGGACCGCGCAAGCCTTCGACAAGGCTCCCGGCATGCCGCGCTACATCGTCATGAATGTCGGCGAGCGTGGCGTCGGCGGGCTGATGACGATGCCTGAGGATGCCGCCAAGATGGGCATGCCTCCCGCCTGGCTTGGCTACATCCACACCAGGGATGTCGATGCTGCCACGGCGTCGCTGCAGAAAGCCGGCGGCGCCGTTCATCGCCAGCCCGACGACATTCCGGGCGTCGGCCGCTTCGCCGTCGTCGCCGATCCGCAAGGCGCGACCTTCATGTTCCTGCAGCCGAACGGGCCCGACCAGCCGGTCGTGCCGGCCAGCACGCCGGGCCATATCGGCTGGCACGAGCTTTACACAACCGACTGGAAGGCCGCGTTCGACTTCTATTCCAGCCAGTTCGGATGGACCAATGCCGGCGATTTCGACATGGGGCCGATGGGAACCTATCAAACCTTCGCGGCCGGCCCCGAATCCGGTGGCGGCATCATGAACAAACCCGAACAGATCCCGGTGCCGGTCTGGCAGTTCTATTTCAACGTAACCGCCATCGACGCGGCGGCAAAACAGGTGACCGACAATGGCGGCAAGATCCTAATGGGCCCGATGGAGGTCCCCGGCGGCAGCTGGATCGTGCAGTGCCAGGATCCGCAAGGCGCCCATTTCGCCTTGATGGCGCCCGGACGGTAAGGGGCTCAACGTCGCACAGGAGGACGGCCTTTGATCGTAAGATTGAGGGCCGTGTCCTCGCTTGGCGCCGAGCTATTCCGGCGTCAGCACCGCGACTTTCAGGCCTGCCTTTTTTGCACCGCTGAACTGGACGGTGGCCGGGCCGGGCGCAAGCTTGAACCGAACGCTTTTGCGAATGTCCGGACAGGTCTTGACCCCGCTGTAGCCGGCCAATTTCACGGTATGGCCGTCTTGAATGACATCGATCCAGGCTTCGCCCGACAGGCTTATCTGGATGCCCCCTTCCGGCGGCACAACCATGCTGGCGACAGCGCCGAACGTGCCAGGCGCCGGGGCACGTTCCGGCGGGAGGGCGAATTCCGCTGTCTCGGCCGGCACCAGAACCAGATCGGCGGCAGCGCCGACCGCCAGCGTCGTCCCCGACGCAGCAGAAGGAGGCGCGGCGAACAGCGCCTGCTCGCGCGTTACCGGCCATTTGAAAGCCTCGCAGCCGGCATCCTCGGCCATCGCGAAGCTGGTACCGGCAAGGATTGCGAAAAAGCTGATGACGACTTTTTTCATAGCGAGAGACCCCCAAACGATTTCAACTATCTACAGATCGATACAACCAGAGGGATAATAATGCAACCTTAGGGAGAAAATATCGACGCGTTGCGGAACATCTCGCATCACCGATTGTTGATGTCCGGTAGCGGGAAGTGAATGGTCCATCTCGGGGCGATAATCTAGGCCGGACCTGGGGGGTGAAAACGGAGTTTCAGATGGCGCTTTTTGAAGGCTTGGCCCGATACCAGCCACAGGCGCTCGGCGTTCTGCGCATCATAACCGCGCTGCAATTCATCGAGCATGGCAGCCAGAAGCTGTTCAATTTCCCGGCAAGCGCCGAACCCCACGCCCTCAGCGGGTTGACGCTGACAGCCGGCATTCTCGAGTTCGCCGGCGGCATCCTGCTCGCGCTGGGGCTGTTTACCCGCCCAGTCGCCTTCCTTCTGGCGGGCGAGATGGCGATCGCCTATTTCATGGCGCACATGCCGCGCGGCTTCTTCCCGGTCAACAATGGCGGCGATTTGGCGATCTCGTTCTGCTTCATCTTCCTCTATCTGTTCTTCGCCGGCCCTGGCGCCTTTGCGCTCGACAATCGCCGCGCTGCCTGATGCGAGCCGGATGCGGATTTTTCACGCCCGCATCCGCTCCAAATTGGCGTCGAACAGCGGCACCGGCTGCATGCGTGCGGCATGGCGCTTGCCGAGGATTTCGATCTCGAAGCCTTCGCTCTCCTCGGCGATCTCCTTCGGCACGTAGCCCATGGCCACCGATTTCCTTGAATGATGCGCATAACCGCCTGACGTCACCCAGCCACGCACCGTGCCGCCGAACCAGATCGGCTCGTCGCCGATGACATCGGCGTCGGCAGCCTCGACGATGAAGGCGCGCAGCCTGAGCCTGCCGCCCTGCTTGCGCTCTGCCAACGCCGCGGTCTTGCCTATGAAATCGGCTTCCTTGCCATAGGCGACAAAGCGATCGAGCCCTGCCTCCAGCGGTCCGTAGATCGGCCGGTATTCGCGCGCCCACGAGCCATAGTTCTTTTCCAGCCGCAGTGCGTTCAGCGCACGGGAGCCGAACAGGCCAATGCCGAACTCCTCGCCCGCCGCCATCAGCGCCTGGAACGCCGCGCGCTGATATTCCGGCGCCACCCAGATTTCATAGCCGAGATCACCGGTGTAGCTGACGCGGCCTACCAGGCACGGCGCCATGCCGATATCCATCTTGCCGATGGCGATGAAGGGAAAGGCGGCGTTCGAGACGTCCGTCCGCGTAACCTTGGCCAGCACGTCCCGCGCCTTCGGCCCGGCGACGGCAAGGCCGGTGAGTTTCGCGCCCGAAGCCTCGATGCGGACAGAACCATCCGCGGGCAGATGCTTTTCGAACCAGCGCATATGGTACTGCTCGGCAATGCCGGAACCGGCGATGAACCACTCCTCGCCGCCGAGATTGGCCAGCGTGAAATCGCCGATGAGCTTGCCGTCCTCCTTCAGCATAGGCGCCAGCGTCATGCGGCCTGGCCTCGGCAGCTTGCAGGCGAGCAGCCGGTCGAGCCATGCAGCAGCCCCCTCGCCTGTCACGCCGTATTTGGCGAAATTCGAAATCTCGGCGATGCCGACGCCCCCGCGAACGTTTGCAACCTCCCTGCCGACATGCGCGAAATCGCTCGAGCGACGCCACGAGAACTCGTCCTTGACGCCTTCGGGCGCGTACCAGAGCGGCACTTCCAGCCCATAGGACACGCCCCATTGCGCGCCCTTGGCCGACAGCAGGTCATAGACCGGCGTGGTCTTCAGCGGCCGTCCGGCGGGCAATTCCTCATTGGGGAAGCGTATCGAAAAGCGCCTGGAATAGTTCTCGCGCACCTTAGCGTTGGTGTAGGCCATCGTCGCCCAGTCGCCATAGCGCGACACGTCCATGGCCCAGATGTCGGCGCCGGGATCGCCCTCGATCATCCAGTTGGACAGCGCGAGCCCAACGCCGCCGCCCTGGCTGAAACCGGCCATGACGCCGCAGGCCACCCAGAAGCCCGGCAAACCGCGCACCGGCCCGACCAGCGGGTTGCCGTCAGGCGCGAAGGTGAAGGGTCCGTTGATGATCTGCTTGATGCCGGTGTTCTGAAAGGCCGGGAAATGCCGGAAGCCGACTTCCAGCGACGGCGCGATGCGGTCGATGTCCGGCTCCAGCAATTCATGGCCGAAATTCCACGGCGTCTGGTGCTCGGACCATGCCTTGTTGGCCTTCTCATAGGTGCCCATCAGCATGCCGCCGCGCTCCTGGCGCAAATAGAGCTCGCCGTCGAAATCGACGGCGTGGATGATCTCGGTGCCGGTCTTGGCGTTCCAGGCGGCGACCTCCGGCATGTCCTCGGTGATCAGATACATGTGCTCCATGGCCAGCACCGGCAGTTCGAGCCCGACCATGCGGCCGACCTCGCGCGCCCAAAGGCCACCGGCGTTGACGACATGCTCGGCCACGACCTCGCCCTTGTTGGTGATGACGCGCCACAGCCCGTCGGGACGCCGCACGATGTCCTCGACCTTGGTGAAGCGCTCGACCTCGGCGCCCAGCTTACGCGCAGCCTTGGCATAGGCATGGGTGACGCCGGAGGGATCGAGATGGCCGTCCTCCTTGTTGCGGACAGCGCCGACGAACTGCTTGGGGTCGAGCAGAGGCATCAGTTCGGCCGCTTCTTTCGGCGAGATTTCTTCGAGATCGATGCCGAGATAGCGACCCTTGGCGACGACGCCACGCAGCCAGTCGAGCCGTGCCTCGGTCGCCGCCAGCAGCACGCCGCCGGTCAGATGCACGCCGGTCGCCTGGCCGGAAAGCTCCTCGATCTCCTTGTAGAGGTTGATCGTGTATTTCTGCAGCTTGGCGACGTTGGGATCGCCATTGATCGTGTGCATGCCGCCGGCTGCGTGCCACGTCGAGCCTGAAGTCAGCTCGTCTCGCTCCAGAAGCACGACGTCGGTCCAGCCATGGCGGGCGAGATGGAACAGCACGGAACACCCGACAACCCCGCCGCCAATGACCACGACCTTTGCATGCGATTTCATGGGTTCTTCTCTGATATCAGTGAGTTGGATGGGCTAGATGATTCAAAACGGGACGTTCGTGGCGCATCACGGCTCGCCCGCCCCAATCTCTTCCTTGCGCTTGGTCACGTAGGCCTCCAGCGCTTCGCGCACGGTGATGTCCATCGGCGGCTCGACATAGTCTTCGAGCGCCTTCTTCCACAACCGCGTGGCGCGCGCGGTTGCGTCGAGGCCGCCGGCTTCCTGCCAGGCTTCAAAATTCTGCCAGTTCGAAAGCATCGGCTGATAGAAGGCCGTCGCATAACGTTCCAGCGTGTGCGGCTCGCCGAAGAAATGGCCGCCGGTCGGCACCGCGCCCAGCGCCTCGACGGCAAGCTCGGCCTCGTCGACCACGATCGGGCGCAAAAACTCCATCATGTGCTGGATCATTTCGACGTCGATGATGAATTTCTCGAACGACGCCGTCAGCCCGCCCTCCTGCCAGCCGGCGGCGTGATAGACGAGGTTGCCGTGGCCGAGCACAGCGCCCCACAGCGCCATCAACGTCTCGTAAGCGCCTTGCGCATCGGCGGCGTTGGAGGCCGAGCCCGGTGTTGTCCGGTAGGGCAGCCCGTAACGCCGTGCCAATTGCCCCGACGCGATGTTGGCCTTGGTGTTTTCAGGCGTGCCGAAGGCCGGCGCGCCCGACTTCATGTCGACATTGGAGGTAAAGGCGCCATACATGACCGGCGCGCCCGGACGCACAAGTTGCGTCAGGACTACGCCGAACAGTGCTTCCGCATTCTGCTGCGCGAGCGCACCCGCCAGCGTCACCGGGCTCATCGCGCCCATCAGCGTGAACGGCGTCACTGCCACAGACTGGCCGAATTCGGCCATCGTCATCAGCCCCTCGGCCATCATCTCGTCGAAACGGCGCGGCGAGTTGACCGAGATGATGGTGGCGATGCCGGGATCGTCGCGCAACTGGTCCAGCGTCAGCCCGCGCGCGATCGCCATCATCTCGATCCCGTCCAGCGCCCTGCCCCGGCCGATCGCCGAGACATGGAAGCTTTTGTCGGTCAGCGTCAGATTGGTGAAATAGGTGTCGAGATGGCGCGAATTGGCCGGCAATTCGACCGGCGCGCAGACCTGGTTGCCGAGCATGTGCACGCAGTTGAAATGCTGTGCCAGCCGGGTCAGGTCCGCATAGTCGCGCAAATTGCCGGGGCGGCGGCCCCGCGCCATGTCGTGCACATTGGGCGGCCCCGCAACGAGCGTGAAATTGATTGTGTTGCCGCCGAGATGAACGGCGTTGGCCGGATTGCGCGGTGTAAGGGAATAATTGGACCGCGTCGTCTTCAGCGCCTCGTCGACCATGCCGCGGTCAATGCGCACGTTCGCCGACGCGTGGTCCACGCTGGCACCGGCCTGCTCGAACAGCGAGAGCGCCCGCGGGCTCATCACCTCGATGCCGAAATTCTCCAATATGTGCATCGACGCCTGGTGGATCGCCTCGATCTGGTCGGGCGACAGCAAGGCCATCGGCGGATAAGGATTGGTCACCCGCCTCGCCGGCAGCTGCGGGATAGGCCTTGGTCCCCGGTTGCTGGTGCGCTCGGCGCCGCGCTTGCGTCTTGGTTCGTTCATGCCAGGCATCAAAGCCTCGGCAAACCGCGCCAGCTGTCAGAAATACGCCGTTTGCGGGCGCGATTTTAACCGAGGCGGCATTTTCGAAATATCGATTTATGAAAAGCGACAAGATATGTCGGGTGATCAATATGGCATTTTTCTGAAGCGCCCGCATCGGCGGCCCGTTAACGAGGGCAGCAAGATTCCCTTTATGATTTGAGCCTATTGCTCTGCCGATGCGTAGGTCGAGTTTTAGTAAAATTGTAGCGGTTGGTATGCTGCTGGCACTTTCGGCCTGTGCGACGGCCCCCAGCCACATCAACAATGTCTGCGCCGTCTTTGACCAGAATGACGGCTGGTTCGACAATTGGCAGTCGGCCGCCGAACGCGCCGAGCAGAAATACGGCGTGCCCGTCCCCGTGCTGATGGCGACCGTGCGCAAGGAATCGGGATTCAAGAGCAACGCCCGGCCGCCACGCACCAAACTGCTCGGTTTCATCCCATGGAAGCACGTCTCGTCGGCCACCGGCTTCTCGCAGGCGCTGGACGGCACCTGGTCGCAATATCAGAGCGAAACCGGCAACTGGGCGGCGCGCCGGACCAAATTCGCCGACGCCGTCGATTTCGTCGGCTGGTACCATTCCAAGACAGCGGATACCTACGGCGTCGCCCGCAACGACACCTACAATCTCTACCTTGCCTATTATCTCGGCTGGACCGCCTATGGCCGCGGCAATCGTGGCGATTCCGGCGTCCAGAGCTATGCCCGGGCCACCGACAAGATGGCCCGCGACTATGCCGAACAGCTAAGGCAGTGCGGCAGCTAAAGGGCTCCCGCTACAACGACAGCATCTGTCAGCGCGGCTTCCTGCCGAACACCTTGATGTATTCCGCCTCGCCGCCCTTGGCGAGCGCCTTCGCCTGCTTGACCCAGTCCTCGCGCTCGATGCGGCCCTGGAATCTCAAATGGTCGTCGACCCACTCCCGTTCGGCCTTCTTCCACGAGGCAATTTGAGCGTAGGTGAAGATACCGAGGCCATTGAGGATGGCTTCCGTCTTCGGACCCACGCCGGATATCAATTTCAAGTCGTCCGGCTTGGCAGGCTTGGAGATGCCGGCGGGTCGGTTCCTGTCGGCCGCGCCATCACGCGCCGCGCCTGGTCTGGCCGCACGGCCGCTAATTGGTGCGACACGCGCATTCTCTGCCTGGCGGCCCTCGCCAAGCGTTCTCGGCGTGAAAGGCGCGGAGGTCGCGTTGGCATCGGTCGCCGGTGCACCTGTTTCGGAGACCTCGTCGCGCACCTCGTGGCGGCGGGCTCGCCACACGGCTTCTGTCTCCTCGGCGTCCTCTCCCACCGCGCTGGCTTCCGCACTGGCGGTCTTGCCATGTGGTCGGTTGGGTGGCTGACCGGCAAAGCCCGGGCCGGCCCCATGCGGCGCGTCGTCCGGCACGCCCTCATGGTCGGCATGCTGCTTGTCGAACTTGATCACTGGCTCCATCGTCGCCAGAACGTCGTCCGAGAGCCAGCACAGGCTCATGTGCCCGTCGCCCAGGTTCTTTACCGGCGGCACCTTGGTTTCGCAGAGATTGTCCGGCACCAGTCTCTTGTAGCCGCAGCGCGTCTGGAATGGACAGCCGGACGGCGGGTTCATCGCCGAGGGTATGTCGCCCTCCAGCACGATGTGCTTCTTGACCACGCTGGTGTCGGCGATCGGGATCGCCGAAAGCAGTGCCTCGGTGTAGGGATGATAGGGCGGCGCGAAGATCTGGTCGGTCGTGCCTTGCTCGACGATATAGCCGAGATACATGACGACGACCCGGTCGGCGATATAGCGCACGACCGACAAATCGTGGCTGATGAACAGCATCGTCGTCTTGTTCTTGCGCTGGATGTCCATCAGCAGCTCGGTCACCGCCGCCTGCACCGACACGTCGAGCGCCGAGACCGGCTCGTCGGCCACCACCACCTTGGCATCGCCGGCAAAGGCGCGCGCCACGCCGATGCGCTGCTTCTGGCCACCCGAAAGCTGGCGCGGCTTGCGGCTCTCGAAGGCGCGCGGCAGCTTCACCAGGTCAAGCAATTCCAGCATGCGCTTGCGCCGGTCGGCGACGGTCTTGCCGACGTTGAATTTTTCCAGTGTGCGGATGATCTGCGAGCCGACCGAATGGCTGGGGTTGAGCGTATCGAACGGGTTCTGGAACACCATCTGGATCGACGACACCGTGTCGACGCTGCGGCTCTCGATGCCGGTCGACTGGATTTCCTTGTTGGCGAGCGTGACCTTGCCGGAGCTCGCCGTCTCGAGCCCGAGCAGTACTTTGGCCAGCGTCGATTTTCCGCACCCGGATTCGCCGACAATGGCGACGGTTTCGGATTCGCGCGCCGTAAACGAAATCGTCTCGTTGGCCTTGACGACGCGGCCCTCGCTTGAGCCGAACACCTCGCTGCCGCCAACCTTGTAGTATTTTCTCAAGTCCTCGATCTTGAGTACCGGTGCGCCAGGCACGACCTTCTCATTGACCTTTTTGGCGCCGGGCGGCAGGGCGTCCCAATCAATTTCGTTGAAGCGCACGCAGCGCGAGAAATGACCTTCATGTCCCGCGACTTCGATCATCGGGATTTCGGCGGCGTTGCAGACGCCCTCGACGAAATGATGGCAGCGCGGACCGAAATTACAGCCCTTCGGCCTTTCATGCGGCAGGGGCAGCTGGCCGGGGATCGAGATCAGCGGCCGCGAGTTCTTGTCGGCGCCCGGCAGTGGAATCGAGCGGAAAAGGCCCTGCGTATAGGGATGGCGCATCCGGTCGAACACGTCCTTGATCTTGCCGGTCTCGACGGCCTCGCCCGAATACATCACCGTGATGCGGTCGCAGGTCTCCAGGATCAGGCCAAGATTGTGCGACACGAAGATCATCGAGGTGCCGAACTTCTCGCCCAGCCCCTTGACCAGTTCGACGATGCCCGCCTCCACCGTTACGTCGAGCGCCGTCGTCGGCTCGTCGAGGAGAAGCAGCGCCGGCTTCGACAGCAGCGCCATGGCGATGACGATGCGCTGCTGCTGGCCGCCCGAAAGCTGGTGCGGATAGGAGCGCATCATGCGTTCCGGATCGGGAAGCTTCACCGAGCGCACCATTTCGAGCGCACGTTTATAGGCCTCTTCCTTCGACACCTTGTCATGGATCAGCGGCACTTCCATTAACTGCTGGCCGATCTTCATCGCCGGGTTCAGGCTCGCCATCGGCTCCTGGTAGATCATGGCGATCTTGTTGCCGCGGATGCTGCGCAGCTCCTCCTCGGAGAGCTCGCCCATGTCCTTGCCCTGGAACTTGATCTTGCCGCCGACAATCTTCCCGATGTTGGAGAGGTCGCGCATGATGCCGAGCGACACGGTCGACTTGCCGCAGCCGGATTCGCCGACAATGCCCATCGCCTCGCCGGGCATGACCGTGCAGGAAAAATCCATCACGGCCGGTATCTCGCCCTTGCGGGTGAAGAAGGAGATCGACAGGTTCTCGATCTCGATGATCGGCCCATTGTTCGGCCTGGCCGGATTTCGAACTGCCTCGTTCATGGGTCGCTCCAATCCTTGGTTCTTCCGGGCAAGTAGGGTCGAGGACCCCGCCATCAATCCTTCATCGATTGCTCGCGCAGGGAATCGGCGAGCAGGTTTAGCCCCAGTACGAACGACATCAGCGCGATCGTCGGCGGCAGTGCCGGGTGGATGAAGGAACGCAGCAGCCGGCTGGCATCCTTGATCGCAGTGCCCCAGTCGGGACTTTCCGGCGCCAGCCCGAGGCCGAAATAGCCCAGCGTGCCGAGCAGGATGGTTGTGTAGCCGATGCGCAGGCAGGCATCGACGATCAGCGGTCCGCGCGCATTGGGCAGGATCTCCCACAGCATGATGTACCATGGCGACTCACCGCGCGTCTGGGCCGCCGCCACATAGTCCCGCGTCTTGATATCCATGGTCAGGCCACGCACGATGCGGAACACGCCCGGGCTGGAGGCGAACACCACCGCCACGAAGATGTTGAGCTGGTTGGGATCGATATGCACGATCTTCAGCGGGTCGGCATCGAACACCAGGCCGGCATAGATCCAGCCGCCGACCACCAGCGTCAGTCCGAGCAGGATGTAGATCCGGTCGGAACGGTTCTTGTAGCGCGTCCAGAACAGCACGCAGAAGAAAATAATCGGGAACAGGAAGAAAACGCCGGCCAGCGCGTAGGGGATCGGCGTGTCCATGATGCCCGGCGTCACCAGGAGGTAGAACAGCAGGATAACCGGGAAGGCCAGCACGAGATTGGCCAGGAACGACAAAACGGTATCGATCTTGCCGCCATAATAGCCGGCCGGCAGGCCGAGCGTGATGCCGACCATGAGCGCGAAGCCGGTCGCCGCCGGCGCGATGATCAGGACGATCTGGCTGCCATAGACCATGCGTGAAAAGACATCGCGGGCGAGCTTGTCGCCACCGAATAGATAAGCGAGGCCAGATTGCGGTTCGATGGCTCCGGGCAGTGTATCCTTCATGATGGGAATCTGGCCGAGCGGATCGAAAGGCGAGATGGTCGAGGCGAAGATCGCCGTGAACAGCCAGAACAGGCAGATGGCCACCCCCGCTATGCCGACGCCGCTGTCGAACAGTTGGCCGTAGAGAGCCAGCTTCTTCTTGTAGAGGAAGCTCGCGCCCATGACGATGAGAAGCGCGAGCCAGACCGGCCAGAAGCGCCAGAGCACTTCGAGGACGACGGTGGAGGCGCCGATATATTGGGCTTGCATGCGCCGTCTCCCCTACTGGACCCGAATGCGCGGATTGAGGAACGCGTAGCCGACATCGGAAATGAGCTGCGTGATCAGGACGATGAACACCGAGACCAGCGAGCAGCCGAGCAAAAGGTCGATGTCGTTGTTGCCTGCGGCCTCGACCAGCGTGTAGCCGAAGCCCTGATAGCGGAACATCACCTCGACGATGACGACGCCGGTGAGCAGCCACGGAAACTGCAGCATGATCACGGTGAAGGGCGCGATCAGAGCGTTGCGCAGCGCGTGCTTGACCACCACGCTTTTGAAGGAAAGACCCTTCAGCCGGGCGGTGCGGATATATTGCTGCGTCATCACCTCGACCATCGAGGCACGCGTCATGCGCGCGATGTAGCCGATGCCGTAGATGGCCAGCGTGATCACCGGCAGCGTGAAGTTATAGAAGGTGATGCCCTGGCTTGCCGATGCGGCGGATCCGTTCAGCCAGCCAAGCCAGGAGGCGAAGATGACGGTAAAGATGACGCCCGATACATATTCGGGCGTCGCCGTCGAGGCGATCGAGGCGACCGACAGCACCCGGTCGGTGCGCGACCCCTCGCGCATGCCGGCCAGGATGCCGATCAGCAGCGAGACCGGCACCATCACCGCCAGCACACAGAACATCAGGATGCCCGTGGCGCCAAGCGCAGGGAATAGCTTGGCCCCCACCGTGGTCTTGAATTTGGTCGAGCAGCCGAAATCACCCTGGAGCACGCCGGAGAACTTCGGCTCGGCCGGATCATTGCAGAAAGAGAAGCGCTGCGCCGGCTTACCGGTCGCCGGATCGGTTACCGGCTGCTTGGGCACGACGCCGAGCCACTGGCCGTAGCGCACGAAAAAGTTCTGCCGGTAGCCGTGATTGACCAGCCAGCTTTCCAGCTGTTCGGCCGAGGTGTGCATCTCGGTCTGGCTGATCGCCAGCTTCTTCAGGTTGGGTTCCAGATTGACGAGGAAGAAGACGACCAGCGTCAGGCACAGCATCGTGAGCAGTATCGTGCCGATGCGTCTGGCGATGAATGAGAACATTGTACCCCCCTGCCGGCCGGGTTGGGGTCAGATAGGTTCAACCCTGTATCAAAAACCTTGTGACGTCACGCCGCCGCTGCATCCAATGCAACGGCGGCGATGCCGCGGGAGCGAAAGGCGCTGGCGCCCCGCTCCCGACAGGCTGTGGGTCACGCCTGATCGAGCCAGACCTTGCCGAAGTCGTGCTCGTAGGTGGGGTGCATCGAGTGGTTCTTCACCTCGGGCTTGATGTTGATGTAGAGCTTGCGCCAGTAAGGCTGGATGATGATGCCGGAATCCTGCAGCATCTGCTCGATGTCCTTCATCACCACCTTGCGCTTCTCCGCGTCGGCGATCCCGAGCGCCTCGTTGACCTTCTTGTCGAAGTCCGGATTGGCGTAGGCCGTCTCGTTCCAGGCTTCACCCGAGCGGTAGGCGATGGCGATGACCTGGATGCCAAGTGGACGCATATTCCAGTTGGTTTCCGAGAACGGATATTTCGTCCAGTCGTTCCAGAAGGTCGAGCTCGGCAGCACGGTGCGCTTCACCTTGATGCCAGCCTCGCGCAGTTGGGCTGCGATCGCGTCCGTGGTGTTCTTGTGGTAGTCCTCGTCGTTGCTGATCAGCTCGTGTTCGAAATCGATCACGCCGGCTTCCGTCAGCATCTGCTTGGCCTTGGCGATGTCGCGCTTGATTTTGGGCAGCTCGACATATTCGGGATGGATCGGCGCGACATGGTGGTTCTCGGCCGGCGTGCCGGCATTGCCGTAGCCGAGCTGCAGCACCACCGAGTTGTCGACGGCCAGACACATCGCCTGACGCACTTTCTGGTCGCCATAAGGCTTGGCGTTGACGTTGAAGCGCGACACCACGGTGGCGGCGGTCACGACCTCGGAAGGCGGCGCGCCGACGTCTGCGATGATCTTGACGTAGTCGGCGGTCGTCTCATGGTTGGTCTGAACTTCGCCCGATTCGAAGGCCGAAACCGTTGCGGCCGGATCGGTGCCGTAATCGATGAACTCGACGCCATCGAGGAAGGCTTCGCCCTGCCACCACTTGCCGGTCTCGCGGCGCTTGTAGACGACCTTCTGGCCGACGTCGTAGGAGACGAGCTCGAACGGACCCGTACCGATCGGGCAGTTCTTGAAGTTGGCGCCCTTCTCGTCGAAGCTCTTGTGCACCACCAGTGCCGGATAATCGGTCAGGTTGGGGATGATGGCGATATCGGGTTTGGTGAGCTTCAGCTTGACGGTCATGTCGTCGACCTTGATGACCGACCCTTCGCGCAATTTCTTGGTCTTGTCATCGACGAGGCTGCCGAGACGGCCCGGCATGGAGTTGCCTTCCGCGGCCTTGTCGGCCCAGCGGGTGAAATTGTAGATCACGTCGTCGGCGGTGAACTTGTCACCATTGTTCCATTCGACGCCCGGCCGCACATGCAGCGTGTACTCGGTGGCGTCGTCATTGATGTCCCAGCTTTCCAGGAGATAGGGCGCGAATGTGTACTGGTGGGTGTATTTCACCAGCGGCTCGAGCGCCTGCCTCTCGGCATTGGAGATTTCCGACCAGTCGGCCGTGCGCGGATCCTTGGGATCCTTGACCGACATTGCCACCTTGAGCACGCCGCCTTTCTTACCCTGCACGTCCTCGGCCTTGGCCGGCGTCGGGGCGGCGAGCCCCAGAAGGCCATAGGCCATGGCCGTCGAAGCGCCGAAGACGCTGGCGAGCGCGAGGAATTCGCGGCGATCGACCTTACCCGACTTGGCCTCTTCGGCCATGGCCAGGATGTGATCCGGAACGCTATCGCCATTACTCTTGTAGATTGTCATGACTAACTCCCATTGTTGGCTTTCCGCCGATTAACATTCCGCATCCAGGCCATGATGTCAAAGACGGCATGGTTGGGAACATATTGACGAATGTGCAACTTTGGAGGGGGAGCGGTTCGCGTGATAGCGACAGTCTTGGCGCAAAATTGCTAGTGCGCGACGGATTTCCACTAAATCTCTTCAGGCGATTAAACTGAGACATTGGCGCGGTTTGCGACAGGACCAGCCCTCGCCAGGATGAGGGCCAGCCCAAGTCTCCGCTTCAATATTCCTTCTCGTAGAAGATGCCGCCCTTGGCTTCGCCGGCGTCCGTCGCCTCGCCGCGCAGTTTGACGCCACGTCCCACGTTGAGGTCGATCGTGGCCTTGCCCGAGCCCGGCTTGTCGCCTTTCTGGATCGTCACATAGGTGCGGTCGTTGAGGTACTTGCCGGCAGAAACCGCCGTGCCGCCCTTTTCGTCGGTGGTGACATCGAGATCGTCGACGCCGATCGCGCTGCGCAGGTTTTCCAGCAGCGACGTCGAGCCGCCGACACCGGCGAGTTGCCCGGCGGCTTCGGCCAGTTGCGCGATCTGCAGCGGCGACAGGTTCGACATGGACCGCCCGAAGATCAGTTGCGCCAGCACCTCGTCCTCGGGCAGCGCCGGCACCGAGGTGAAGGTGAATTTCGGATTGGTCGCCTCGCCCGACACCACGATGGTGACGGTTGCGCTGCTCGTGGTCGTTGTCGCGGTCAGGTTGAGATAGGGCACCAGCGAGCCAGAAAAGCCGACCGTGCCCTCGGTGAAGGTCAGCCGCTTGCCGAGAATCGACAGCCGCCCGCGTTGCAGCGTGAAAGTGCCGACCGCTTGCGGCGATGAGGCCGGACCGGTCAGCCTGAGCGAGCCGCCGAGTTCGGCGTCCACGCCCCTGCCCTGGATGAAGATCTGGTTCGGCGCGTTGACGGTGACATCCAGCACAAGGCCGCTGCCACCCGTCTTGCCGCTGGTCGTGGCCGGGCGCAATGCCTTGTCCTGCGCCCTCACCGCGCCGGGCGCGTTCTTGTGTTTGACATCGAGCGCCGAAAGCGAACCTGGCAATTTGTCCGGAACGGTGATCACGGTCTTGGCAAGGTTGACGGTGCCGGCAATCACCGGCGCCGACGTCAGCGGTCCTTTGATCGTCAGGTCGCCGCCAAGATTGGCGGTGACCACCCGCCCATCGGTGTAGCGGCCGTCGGTGAGCTTGATCGACAGATCGGCCGGGAACCCCTGCGCCGGATTGATACCGACCGTGCCGCTGGCCGACAGGCTGCCGCGCGTCGACAGCGTCCCGGTCAGCCGGTTGATCCTGGCGACGCCATTGCCGATGGAAATTTCGGCTGCGATGTCGTTGACCGCAAGCCCGGAACGCGCGTCGAGCAGGCGGGCGCCCGACGTGCTGATGCTGCCGCCGATGACCGGCGATGTCGCGGGACCGCGTACCTGCACATTGACACTCGCGGTCCCCGTCAGCGACAGGCCTTGCGCGGCGAGCTTCTGACTGAGGATGCCGAACGGCACGGCGCCATTGAAGTCGAGCGCGAGCGCCGGCGTGCCTGATGTCGTCACCGTGCCGCCCCCCTTGAGACCAAGGCCGGCCCCATCGCTGACATTGGCGTTGAAGGTCAGCTTGTTGCCGGCAAAGGTGCCGGAGGAAGAGACACTCACCGCACCGACCCCCGCGCCGCGGGTCCGCGAAGTCTGCACGCCGGCAGCGTCGAGGTTGAACGCCACACTGGGGCTGGCTGGTGCCCCGGTGACCTTCACCGTGCCCGAAATCGAACCGGCGGCATCGAGACCCCGCGAAAAACTGTTGGCAAGCGAGATCGGCACCCGCGCCAGCGCCGCGTTGATGTCGAGCGCCTGCCCGATCTTGCCGGTCACCGTCGCCGTGCCGCCGCCCAGGTTGAGCACCAGCCTGTCCAGCGTCGTCGTGCCATTGGCGATGGTGACGGTCGAAGCCTGCGCGATGGCAGCCTTTATGCCTTGGACGGTCGCCTCGCCGGAAGCAAGCTCTATGGTCGTCGTGCCGTTTGCCGCCTTCACGCGGCCCGCGGCCCTCGCCGGAATTCCTTTCACCGTCGCGCCGCCGGAAAAGCCGGTCCAGTCGCCGTCACGCTTCAGGTCGACATCGATGCCGCTGATCACCGTGCCGCCCGACGTGACGGTGTCGGCATGGATTTTTCCGGAGATGACCGGAGCGGCGAGGTAATTGGCGATCAATGCGTCGATCGACACGGCCTTCGCCTGAAGATCGCCGCGCGTGACCGAGGCGGTCGTAGCCTTGATGGCGACCTGCGGTGCGGCACCGTTCTTCGAGAACGCAATCGTGCCGCGCACATCACCTTCCGCTTTTTCCAGCGCCAGTGCGGCAAGCGGTCCTATATCGGGCAGGTCGAGAGAGATCGTGCCTTCGGGTATGAACTTGTCGTCCAGCGCCAGGTCGCCGGAAATCCTGTTTTGGCCCAGCGACAAAAGCAGGCCATTGATGGCGCTCTTGCCGTCCGCGGTCGCCAGCACCGCACTGCCTTGCAAGGGTTGGCCCGCGACATTGCCTGTCAGCTGCACATTGGCCGCCGGCTTGGCCGCGTCGGCTTTGCCGGTGGCGGTTAGTCTGAGCCCGGTGATCTCGCGCGACGCCACCGAAAGCTTGTCGCTGTCGACGGTCAGCGACAGATCCGGCGCGGTCGCCGGGCCCTGCGCATTCAGCGCAAAGGCGATAGCGCCTTTGGCATCCTTCGACAGCAGCGAAACATCGCCCAGCACGCCCTTGATGTCGGCGGCCAGCGTATTGTCGGCAAGGCTCGCCTGCCCCTGTGCGGTCAGCGCGCCGGAGGCCAGCGTCAATCCGCCTATGGCGATATTACCGTTGGGTTCGCGCTTCAGCATGGCGCTCAACTGCGCCCGTTCGCCAAGCATGCCGCGTGCTGCGGCCGGCAGGGCCGACGATGGAGCATCCGCCTTCAGCTTGAGGTCGATGGCGCCGTCACGCAGCGACACCAGGCCGGCGACCTCGCTGTTGAGCGCGTCGCTTTTGAGCGAGCCGCTGTCGATGGCGACAGCGTCGGCTGACAGGCGCCCGCTGAGCGCGGCCGTGACCTTGCCGGCGATCAGCGGCGCGATCGTGGGATTGTCGAGCCCAACCCTATCCACCGAAACTGTGCCCGAAACCGGCCCGGCGCGGTTCTTCAGATCGAACGCATCCGAGTGCAATACCAGGCTCAGCCCGTCCACCTTCGCCGGTCTCGTGGCGATCGAGGGCAGGATCGCGGACATATCCAATCGGGCCCGCGTGCTCTCGCCCGCCACCTTTGCCGACAGCGACCGGACCTCGATCTTGATGGGACTCTCGGCGCTTCCGATCGTGAGCGGCAGACTTGGACCGGATGAGACGAGGTCAAGGGCGAAATCGCTGGCGCCGTTCGGATTGATCGTGCCGGCGGCTTGACCGGAAACCTTGTCACCGGAGAGCGTCGCGTGGTCGAGGACGACGCCGCCGGCCATGGTGTAGCTGCCGGCCGCGTCGACTGCGAGCTGCCCAAGCCCGGTCTGGCGGGTTTGGCTTGTTTCGACACCGGCCAGTTGCACATTGAACCGGACGTCCGGAGCCGACGGCGAGCCCGTTACCTCAGCGCTGCCATCAAGCGTTCCAGCGGCATCGAGGCCGGGCGAAAAGCCGTTGGCAAGGGCAGCCGGCAAGGCGGAGACCTTTGCCGCGAGATCGAGCGTCTGGCCGGCGGTACCGGACAGCGCCACCGAGCCGCCGCCGACATCGAGCGCTAATTTTTCGATGCTGGTGGTGCCATCGGCGATACTGAGCATAGATGGCTCGGCAATTGCCGCCTTGATGCCGCGAATCGTAGCCTCGCCCGAGGCGATCTCGACGCTGGTGACGCCATCGGCGATCTTCAGGCGCCCCGCCGCCTTCGCTGGAATGCCGGATACCGTGGCGCCGCCGGCAAAATTCGTCCAGTCTCCGTCGCGCTTCAGATCGACGATGATGCCGCCGACTTGGGTGGTCCCTGACGTCACAGCATCGGCCTTGATCGAGCCTGAAATCGCCGGCGCCTTGAGATAGTTGGCAATCAGGGCATTGACGGCGATTGTGCTGGCCGTCACCTCGCCTCGCGCAATCGACGTGCTCTTCGCGTCAATGGCAACGGAGGGCGCGTCGCCACTCTTGGCAAAGCGGATGGTGCCGTTGATGTCGCCGGTCACCGCCTGGCCGGCCAGCGCCGCAAGCTGATCGATTGCAGGCGCAGAAAGAATGAGCGTGCCCAGCGGCATGAACTTGTCATCCAGTGCCAGATCGCCCGACACCTTGTTGTCACCCAGCGACACCGCAAAGCCATTGATCGAGCGCTTGCCTTCGCTCGTCACCAGCGCCGCCTTGATGTCGAGCGGCTGGTCGTTGACGGCGCCTGTCAGCGAGACATTGGCGGAAGGGTTAGCAATGTCGGCCTTGCCGCTCGCGGTCAGCTTGATCGCCTTCACCGTGCGGCCCGAGGCCGTCAGGCTATCGCTGTCGGCGGAAACCGTGAAATCCGGCGCGGTCATGGCGCCGCTTGCCGACAGGGCGAAATCGACACCGCCCTCGACCGGGACGCCGACCGTCGGCGACAGCACCGAAACATCACCCAGCCGGCCTTTGATATCGGCCAGGATGTCGGTACCTTGCATGCTGGCGGTACCGCTGGCGCTGAGCGAACCGGACGTGAGTTCGATCGAGTTGGCGGCGAACGAGCCCTGCGGATCGCGCGACGCTGTGGCCGAGAACTTCACCCGCCCGCCGAGCACCGAGGCGATCTGCTGCGGGAAGGCGGTCGCCACGGCATCGGCATTCATCTTGAGCTGCATCGACAGGTCGGCGAGCGCCACGGTCGCCGTCAGCGAGGCATTGAGCGCATCGGACCGGAGCGTGCCCTGATCGATGACAATGGCGTCCTTGCTGAGGGAACCAGCCAGGCCGACATCGACCTTGCCAGTGACCAGCGGCGCCAGCGTCGCGACGTCGGTTTTCAGGCCACCGGCCCCAAGCTTGACGGTAACCGGCCCGGTGCGGTTCTGGATGTCGAAACCGTCGGAGTGTATCTGCGCCGCCAGGTCGTCTAGCCGCGTGCCGCCGACGACGATCGAAACGAAGGAGGCGCCGATATCGACGACCGGCGCCTTGCCGTCGCCGAACGCCCGGGCGGTGGCATTCTTGATCGCCAGCGTGATCGGCTGCGCCTTGCTGCCGACGCTAACCACCACGGGTGGCCCCTTGGCGGCGAGTTCGACCGAAAGATCGCTGGCTCCGGCGGGATCGACGATACCGGTCGCGGTGCCGTGCACGGCATCACTGTCGATGTTGGCCCGGTCGACACTGATCCCGCCCGCCGTCGTGGCAGTGCCCGCCATATCGAAGCTGGTCTTACCGACAAACAATGGTTTCAGGTTCTCCGGCAGGAAGCGGGCGAAATCGCCGTCGCCCTTGGCTTCGAGATAGTTACCCTTGTCGGTGAGCTGATGGCGGCCGGTGAGCTGGGTTACGATCCGATGATCGACAAGGAAGGTACCGACGCCACTCCAGTTGGCCAGCGGCCCGGTGCCCGAGACGACGATGTCGACCGGCGGCGTGTCCGGCAGATTGAGCAGATTGGCGATGATGCCGCCGGCCGGTTCCGACGCCTTGAGGTTGAGGTCGAGCTTGTTGTCCGCTGGCGCGAAATGGATCTGCGCGTCGACATTGCCCTGTTTGCCGTCATGGCGGGTAATGTTGAGCACCGTCTCGACCGACAGCGGTGCGGCGTCGGCCTTCACCGAGGCCTTGGCGGCGAGTTCGGCGATGCCGCTGCCGGCCAGTTGTTGGCCGAGCGCGACTTCCGGCAAGTCGATCTGCTTGATATCAATGGAAACCGGCAGCGTCGTCGCGCCGCCTTGCGCCGGCTGCTGCGTGCCGGCCACCGGCAGACGCGCAAGTTCGATGCGCTCCGCCGCGATGCGGTCGGCGCTGAAGTTTTTGGACAACAGTGCCAGCGGCGACCAGTCGATGGCCACCTTGCGCGCCACCAGCCAGGCGCCCTCGCGGTCCTCCAGCACGACATGGTCGACACTGAGCGCGCCCGACCAGATCCCGTCGATGCCGCTGACGGTGACCTTACGCTCGTCGCTCGAGGCCAGGCGCGAAATGATGCCGGCGAGATTGTCGCGTCCACGCTCGGTCTTGGTCAGCACGAAAAGCGCGCCGATGGCGCCTGCTACCACGATCAGCAGCGTGTAGAGAAAAATGCGAAGGATGCGCCAGACCGTCTTCATGTTCAAAACGCTTGGCCAATGCCGGCATAGATGCCGAAATGAGGGTCGCCTGGGTCGCGGTTGAGCGGCACGGCGGCGTCGATACGCAGCGGCCCGAATGGCGTCACATAGCGCAAGCCGACGCCGGCGCCCACCTTGACGTCGGAAAAATCGGGGAACGACTTGGTCGATACCGTGCCGGCATCGACGAACGGCACGATGCCGATCGTGTCGGTGATGGCGATACGCATTTCAACCGAGGTCTCGAAGAAGGACAGGCCGCCGATCGGCTGGCCGGTGAAATCCTTGGGGCCGATGCCCTGATAGGCATAGCCGCGCACCGAGCCGCCGCCGCCGGAATAGAAACGCCGGTCGGCAGGCACGTTCTGCAGGCTGGTGCCGACGATCGAGCCAAGTGCGACACGTTCCGCCAGCACGAATTTCGAAGCGGTATCCAGCGACTGATAGGCCGATCCCTCGCCCTTCAGCTTGAGGAAGGCGGCACCGCTCAATATGTCGTAGCTCGGCTCGGCATAGGCCAGCAACCTGAAGCCCTTGGTCGGGTTCAGCCTGACGTCCCTGTTGTCATAGACATATTGCAGCGGGATGCTGGCGATCAGGTATTTATGTTTGCCAAAGGAATCGTGGATGCGTGAATAGTCGAGCGCGACCTCGGCCGACACGGTTTGGTTCTTGGTCAGTTCATAGGACAGGCCGGTGTTGCCCTTGACCGAGAAATGGTCGTAGGCGTCGGGATGTTCGAGCACGGTCTTGATGCCGGCGAAGAATTTAGATGCCGGCCCGATCACGCCGGGTTTCTCGAACATGATGCCGGCATTGTAGTTCAATTCGGACAGGTCATTGCTGCCGATGCCGCTGATGGCTCCGTCGATGCGCAGCTTCTCGGCCCGGCCGAACAGGTTGCGATGGCCCCAATACCCCTCCAGCCCCAGCCCTTCCGTATTCGAGAAGGTGCCGCCCAGCCCGAAATAACGCGGCTTGCGCTCGCTGACCTGGACGCCGATCGGAATGTTGCCCTCGGCATCGAGCTTGTCGGCCTCCTTGAAAGTCACGCTGTTGAAGACCTCGAGCGCCAGCAGCCTGTCGCGCGCATCGTCGATCTCCTGAGGCGAGTATTGCCGGCCACGTTTCAGCCCGGTCATGTATTCGGTGAAGTCGCGGTCGACCTTCTCGGTGCCTTCCACCGTGGTCGCGCCATAGCCGGCGACTGGCCCGGCAGCAACCGTCAGCGTCACGTCGAGGGTCGACGTGTCATGGTCGGCGACGATGTGCCTGCTGGTCACCTCGGCCAGCGGCCTGCCCTGCTCCTTCAGCGTGCGCACGATCAGCGCCTCGGCCTTGAGCACCGCGCCAGACCCAGCGTCGCCGCCTGATATCAGGCCGTAATCGGCGCTCATCAGTCCAGCGGCGTCACCCTCCAGCCGGATATCGCCGAGGGTGAATTTGGGACCCGCGGCGATGTTGACGGCCACGGGAATGGGCTGCGGACCCTTGAATTCGGCGTCCGGCGGCAATTCGTCCAGCGGCTTGCCCTCGATGGTGATGGTGACGACGCCTTCGTAGCGGGCATCGGCGTAGAGCGCCGCCACAAGCTGTTCTCGATCGCTGCGCGCCTTGGCCATCAGACCGAGCGAGCCGGAGACGGGATGGTCTTCGTCGCTCTTCAGCGCCGAGGCGTTTTCGAGCTTTTTTACCAGGTCCTTGTCGGCGTCGGGCGCGGAGATGGTCACGGCGTAGCGCATCGGATCGACGATGTCGGCATCCTCATCGCTCGATGAGCCCCACAGCTTGATGCCGAAGATTTCGAAGGCGGCCGCCGGTCCCAGCCCGGCGATCAGCGAGCAGCAGATCACGGCCAGAAGCAGCGCGCGCGAAAGCACGCGCTTTGGCTCGGTACCCCCTGACATCTGCCTTTCATACGCCGGCATTAAGACAACCTACTTTACAAACCTAAAATTGGAATGAAGTTCTGAAGCGCTCGTAAAGGGGCCACAATCCAATTGTCTGAAATAGGACGGGCTTGGAATTCACACCTTTTGCATTGCCGCAAGAATGCGTGATCCCCTGTCCTATGGAGGTACTACCGGCTGTTGGCCGGAAAGGAAACCGTTGGCAGGCGGAACCCTGCCGCGTCCTCATGTTGACAAGCCTGAGTGAAGCTTGAACATGCCCGGACGTCTGCAAATTGTCTGGAGGGTGTTATGGCAATGCGCGCGGCTCGTCGTCTGTCTTTCCTGATCCTTCTCTTCTTCGCCTGGGCCAATGTCTTGGCCTGGGGTAACGTCGCGCAAGCGGCCGAAGCACGGCGAGTCGCAACGACCGACAATTCCGACTATTTCGGTTTCGACCTCCGGTCCGACCAGAACGTCACGCTCGATCAATGCAAGACCACCTGCCTGGGCGATCCCGCCTGCCGCGCCTTCACCTATAACACCAAGGCCAAATGGTGCTTCCTCAAATCCGATTATAACCAGTTGAAGCCCTTCAACGGCGCGGTCGCGGGCAAGGTCGTCAATATCGACGGCGACCCCGACATCGGCGCGCCGCCGGAACTCGCCTTCTTCCCCAACTGGATGGCTGACCAGGCCCAGCAATACCGTAACCGGCTGCTCGGCCCGGCCTATGACAGGCCGACCGAGGGCATGGCCGCGCTGACCACGGCGGCCGAGCAGGCGGTGCTCACCGGCGATCATCGCACTGCCGTGCAGAAATACGAGGCCGCGGTCTCTGTCATGCCCGACGATGGCCAGCTCTGGCTCAACCTGGCGCGCGAAACGCTTGCCGTGCAGCCGGCGGCCAACACATCCGAGGCCTCCACCTTGCCGGCAAACGGTACGTCGGCCGCCTTCAATGCCTACAAGCTCCTGCGTACAGCCAGGACGCGGGCGGAGACGCTGGCGCTCATCGGCTCCGGCCTCGACAAGCGCGACCTCTATCGCCCCGCCCTGCAGGCCTATGAAGCCAGCCTTGCCCTGGTACCTTCGCCTGCGGTCCAGGCCGACTATTCCGATCTCAAGGCTCGCAAGGGTTTCCGCGTCATCGACCACACCGTCGATGCCGACACCAGCGCCCCGCGCATCTGCGCCCAATTCTCCGAGGAACTGGTCAAGACCGGCGTCGATTACGCACAATTCGTCACCGTCGACAAGCAGCCGCCCAAAGGCGTTGAAGCCAAGGACAAGCAGATTTGCGTCGAAGGACTGGAACACGGCCAGCATTATGACGTGACCTTCCGCGCCGGCCTGCCGGCCGCCATCGGCGAAGTGACCGCCGCGCCCGTCGTGCTGTCGATCTATGTGCAGGACCGTGCGCCTTCGGCCCGCTTCACCGGCGACAGCTTCGTGCTGCCGGCCGGCGCGCGCCGCGGCATCCCCGTCGTCACTGTCAACATGAACGCCGCCGAGATGAAGCTCTATCGCATCGGCGACCGCTCGCTGGCCCAGCTTCTGTCCGGCTACCAGTTCCTGCATCAGCTCGACAGCTACGACATCTCAAACATTTCCGAGCAGATGGGCGAGCCGGTCTGGGAAGGCCAGCTCGACATCGCCAACGACCTGAACAAGGAGGTCACCACCTCCTTCCCGGTCGACGAGGCGCTGCCGCGGCGCAAGCCCGGCGTCTATGTGCTGACTGCCCAGGCTGTCAGCGAGAAGAGCGACGACTACAACTCGATGGCCACGCAATGGTTCGTTGTTTCCGACATCGGCCTCTCGACCTATACCGGTCAGGACGGGCTCAATGTCTATGCCCGTTCGCTGGGCAGCGCCAAGCCGATAGCGGGCGCCGAACTGACGCTGGTTGCCCGCAACAACGAGATCCTCGGCACCGCGACTTCGGATGCCGATGGTCATGCCGTGTTCAATCCCGGCCTAACACGCGGCGACGGCGGCATGGTGCCGGCCGTGCTGATGGCCAGGCAGGGCGATAACGACTTTGTCTTCCTCGACATGGCCCGCGCCGGTTTCGACCTGTCCGACCGCGGCGTCACTGGACGCGCAGCGCCGGGCGCGCTCGATATCTACGCCTGGACCGAGCGCGGCATCTACCGCGCCGGCGAGGAGGTGCATGTTGCGGCTCTTGCCCGTGACGGCGCCGCCAAGGCGGTCGAGAACCTGCCGCTGACCTTCATCTTCTCGCGCCCGGACGGCGTCGAGGATCGCCGCGTCGTCAGCGATGGCGCGTCAGCCGGCGGGCACGCCGTCGATCTGCCGCTCCAGCCAAACGCCATGCGCGGCACCTGGTCGGTATCGATCTATACCGATCCCAAGCAACCGGCCGTCGCCAGCCAGATGTTCCTGGTCGAGGATTTCGTGCCGGACCGCATCGAATTCGACATGAAGGCCGACAAGCAGGAGATCGCGCAGGGCGAAACCGCCAACATCACCGTCGACGGCCGCTTTCTCTATGGCGCACCGGCTGCTGGCCTCGCGCTCGAAGGCGAACTGACCCTGTCGACCGCGCGTGACTGGGACCGCTTCAACGGCTATTCCTTTGGCCTTGCCGACGAGCAGTCGTCGGAACCGACCGTCATCCCGTTCACCGATCTTCCGGTGGTCGGCGAGGATGGCAAGGCGACCTTCCCGGTCTCCGTCGAGCAACTGCCGTCGACCACGAAGCTCATCGACGCCAAGGTGACGGTCCGTATGCGTGAGACCGGCGGCCGCGCAATCGAGCGCTCGCTTAATATCGGCATCCGCCCGCAAGGCCACATGATCGGCATCCGGCCGGACTTTGCCGATGATGAAGTGCCGCAGGGCGGCACGGCGAAATTCAGCCTGATCGCCGTCGACCCCGACGGCCAGCGCGAGGCGCTGAAAGGTGCGCAATGGTCGCTGGTCAAGGTCGAGCGCAATTACCAGTGGTACCGCTCCAACAACTCATGGAATTACGAACCCGTCACCTTCACCAAATCGATCGCCAATGGCCAAGTCGACCTTGGCGCCGACGGCGAGGCGACAGTGTCGATCCCGGTCGACTGGGGCCGCTACCGGCTCGAGGTCGAGACAGCGGATCCGGAAGGACCCGCGACCAGTTATGAGTTCGATGGCGGCTGGTATGTCTCCTCCACCACTACCGAAACGCCTGATGGTCTCGAGATCGCCCTCGACAAGGACAATTATGCCGCCGGCGAAGTGGCCAGGCTCAAGGTCTCGCCGCACTTTGCCGGCGAACTTCTGGTCAACATCGGTTCCGACAAGCTGTTGAAGACCGTCACGGCGTCGGTGCCGGCCGGCGGCGGCACGGTCGACATCCCGGTCGGCGACGACTGGGGCGCCGGCGCCTATGTTACGGCAACCCTGTTCCGGCCTGGCGACGCGCAGGAAAGCCGCATGCCGGCCCGCGCCATCGGCGTGAAATGGCTGAAGGTCGATCCGGGCTCGAAGAAGCTCGCCGTCACCCTTACCCCGCCGGACAAGACCATGCCGCGCCAGCAGCTGTCGATCCCGGTCGCGGTCGCCGGCGTAGAGCCCGGCAGCAACGCCTATGTCACTGTCGCCGCCGTCGATGTCGGCATCCTCAACCTGACCAACTACAAGGCGCCGGATCCTGAGAATTGGTTTTTCGGCCAGCGCATGCTGGGCATGGAAATCCGTGATCTCTACGGCGGCCTGATCGACGGCTCTCTCGGTACTATGGGCAAGCTCAGGACCGGCGGCGACGGCGCCAACATGCAGGCGCAGGGCAGTCCGCCGACCGAAAAGCTGGTCGCCTTCTTCTCCGGCCCGGTGCAGCTCGATGCCGACGGCAAAGCACGCGTCGACTTCGATATTCCGCAGTTCAACGGCACGGTTCGCGTCATGGCCGTCGCCTGGACCAAGGAAGCGGTCGGCCACGCCCAGTCGGACGTGATCGTGCGCGATCCGGTGGTGATCACCGCCGGCCTGCCGCGCTTCCTGGCGCCCGGCGACGCCGCCGTCATGCGGCTCGACATTGCGGACACCGACGGTCCGGCCGGCGACTATGCGCTGTCGATCGACACGACGGGGGACCTCTCGACGGGCGACAAGCCCCTGCCCCAGAAACTGACGCTGGCGCAGGGCAAGCGCCAGACCCTGACCGTGCCGCTGATCGCACAGACGGCAGGCAATGCCTCGCTCACCATCAAGCTGGCGCACGCCGACGGCACCAAGGTCGAGCAGACGCTCTACGTGCCGGTGCGTCCGGCGCAATTGCCGGTCACCACCCGCTTGGTGGTCGACCTCAAGGGCAATGGCGGCGCGCTGCGCGTCGACAAGGAGCTTTTGGCGGCAAGCCTGCTCGACGGCGCTTCGGTCAGTGTCGGCGTTTCGCAGGCGGCGGCCTTCGATGTGCCTTCGCTCCTGATGACGCTCGACCGCTATCCCTATGGCTGCGCCGAGCAGACCACCAGCCGGGCGATGCCCCTGCTCTATGTCAACGAAATGGCCTCGGGCGTCGGCATGGAGAGCGATCCCGAGCTGCGTGGCCGCATCCAGGACGCGATCTACAAGGTGCTGAGCTACCAGGCTTCGGGCGGCAGCTTCGGCCTGTGGGGCCCGGGCTCCGGCGATCTGTGGCTCGACGCCTATGTCACCGACTTCCTGACCAGGGCGCGCGAGCAGAAATACGACGTGCCGGCGCTCGCCATGAACCAGGCACTGGGCAATCTTCAGAACTCGCTTGGGTACGATCAGGACGTCCAGGACCGCGGCAGCGAGATCGCCTACGCGCTCTATGTGCTCGCCCGCAACAAGAAGGCCTCGATCGGCGATCTGCGCTATTACGCGGACACCCAGCTCGAGGCCTTCACCAGCCCGATGGCTGTCGCCCAGCTGGCGGCGAGCCTGGCGCTCTATGGCGACGCCCAGCGTTCGGAAGCGACCTTCCAGACGGCGCTGCGGCTCGCCAAGTCGAGCACGGACTATGACTATTATCGGTCGGACTATGGCTCGGCGCTGCGGGACGGCGCCGCGATGCTGGCGCTGGCGGCGGAATCAAAACCGGCGCCGACGATCGTGCCGGAATTGATCAAGCTGGTGACCAAACAACGCGCCGAGGTCCGCTGGACCAGCACCCAGGATGAATCCTGGATGCTGCTGGCGGCCCGGGCACTGAAGGAAGGCAATGATTCGATCACGCTTTCCGTCAATGGCGCGCCGCATTCCGGCGGCTATTCCAGCCAGGTCAACGGCAGCGATCTGGCCGACAGCCCGCTCACCATCGCCAACACCGGCAAGACCCCGCTGCAGGCCGTCGTCACCACCGTGGCGTCGCCGGTACAGCCCTTGCCGGCGGGAGGTGACGGCTTCACTATCGAGCGCACCTACTACAAGCTCGACGGCACCGAAGCCAATGTGACGGAGGCAACCCAGAACGAACGCTATGTCGTCGTGCTCAAGGTCAACGAACAGAACAACTGGCCTTCGCGCCTTTTGATTACCGACCTTTTGCCGGCCGGCTTCGAGATCGACAATCCCGGCCTGGTCTCCAGCGCGCAATTGTCGAACTTCTCCTGGCTGGCACAGACCGACGCCGCGCATCTGGAATTCCGCGACGACCGTTTCGTCGCCGCCTTCAACCCCAGCGACGGCGACCACGACCACAATCTGACGCTCGCCTATGTCGTGCGCGCCGTGACGCCGGGCACCTACGCTCATCCGGCCGCAACGGTGGAGGACATGTACCGGCCGCAATATTCGGCCCGCACCGCCACCGGCATGATGGAGGTCAAGGCGCCGTAAGGTGTCGAGGCGGACATGAACGTGAAGTTTGCGCTGCCCCTCATTGCCCTGCCGGGCATTTCTCCCCGTATAGTGACGGGGAGAAATGGCCCTGCACCAAGGCTTTCGCCAATTTTCAACGTTACAGAAAAGGCGCCGACGATTGCGACAGCTCCCTTCTCCCCGCCACTATGCGGGGAGAAGGTGCCGGCAGGCGGATGAGGGGCAGCGCCATGCCCTCAAGAAAATTCCTGCGCCGCGCGGCTATCGCTAGCACCTCCTTGGTGGCTGTTATTGCTGTTTCCGCCGCTACCCTGTGGCAGCTCGACCGCGCCTTCCCGCCTCCGCTTCCTGAAAAGCTTACCGTCTCGACGGAAGTCCAGGATCGTGACGGCCAGCTTTTGCGCGCCTTCGCCACGCCTGACGGCTATTGGCGGCTCGAAACCCGCCTCGACCAGGTCGACAAGCAGTTCGTCGACATGTTGGTCACCTATGAGGACAAGCGCTTCTGGAACCATGAAGGCGTCGATGTGCTGGCGCTTGCCCGCGCCGCCGGCCAGTTCGCCACCAGTGGCCACATCGTGTCCGGCGGCTCGACGCTGTCGATGCAACTCGCCCGCCTGATCGAGCCGCGCGACAGCCGCAGCCTCGGCTCCAAGCTCAAGCAGATGCTGCGCGCCATCCAGATCGAGCGGCGGCTGTCCAAGCGCGAGATCCTCGAACGCTATCTGACGCTGGCACCCTATGGCGGCAATCTCGAAGGCGTGCGCGCCGCTTCGCTCGCCTATTTCGGTAAGGAGCCGAAGCGGCTCACCGTCTCGGAAGCCGCGCTTCTCGTCGCCCTGCCGCAACTGCCGGAGAAGCGCCGGCCCGACCGCAACCTCGCGATCGCGCACGCCGCCCGCGACCGCGTGCTGTCCCGCATGGCCTCGGCTGGCCTGCTTGGCGAACGCGAGGCCGCGCGCGCCGCGCTCGACGATGTGTCTGGCCTGCGCCGTAGCTTGCCGGCGCTCGCCGCGCACGCCGCCTATGCGATGCTGCCCAAGGCGGTTCCCGGCCAGCCGCTTAAGCTGACGATCCGCAAGAGCGTCCAGGAAGGGTTGGAACAGGTAGCGCGCGACGCCGCCGCCAAGCTTGGGCCGCGTCTCTCCGTCGCCATGGTGCTGGCCGATTCCCGCACCGGCGATATTCTGGGCGAAGTCGGCTCGGCCAATTTCTTCGACGCCAGCCGCTCCGGCTGGATCGACATGACCAAGGTCGTGCGTTCGCCCGGCTCGACGCTGAAGCCATTCATCTACGGTCTTGCCTTCGAACAGGGACTGGTGGCGCAGGAAATGCTGATCGAGGACAGCCCGGCCGATTTCGGCGGCTACCGGCCGAAGAATTTCGATATGGGCTACCAGGGCGACGTCAGCATCCGCGAGGCGCTGCAACTGTCGCTCAACGTGCCGGCGATCCGCGTGCTCGACGCGGTCGGTCCCGCGCGGCTGACGGCCCGATTCCGCCAGGCTGGGGTAAACCCGATCCTGCCGGTCAACGAGGCGCCGGGCCTGGCCATCGGCCTTGGCGGCGTTGGGATTACGCTGCGCGATCTCGTCCAGCTCTATACAGGGCTCGCCAATGGCGGCAAGACGCACACGCTGCATGATGGCACCGAGCCGGCCGATGCCGAGCGCACCACCGCGACCATCCTCGACGACCAGGCGAGCTGGCAAATCATCGACATTCTGTCGGGCGTCAAGCCGCCCGAGGGTGCATTGCAGCGCGGCATCGCCTACAAGACCGGCACCTCCTATGGCTACCGTGATGCCTGGTCGGTCGGCTTCGACGGCCGTTACGTGCTGGGCGTCTGGGTCGGCCGGGCCGATGCAGGCGCGGTGCCTGGCCTGTCCGGCTATGTGTCGGCAGCCCCAATTCTGTTCGAGGGCTTTGTCCGCTCGGGTCTCGCCACCGTGCCGCTGCCGGGCAAGCCCCCCGGCGCCTTCACTCCTCGACGTAACGACCTGCCTGTGACGCTTGCCCGCTTCGGCGCCGGGTCCGACGGCCTGGTTCAGGCCTCGACCCCCACAGAGCCCGCGCCGACCATTATCTTTCCGCCCGACGGCGCCCGCGTCGATCTCGCCACCAACTCGGCCGACGCCTCGCCGCTGGTACTGAAGCTGCAAGGCGGGCGCGCGCCGTTCCGCTGGCTGGCCAACGGCAAGCCGCTGACCGGCATCGACCGCCGGCGCACCGCGACATGGCAACCGGACGGCACCGGCTACTCGACCTTGACCGTAATCGATGCGGCGGGACGCGCGGCAAGTGTGAAGGTGTTTGTTGAATAAGATTGCGCAAGCAATTCAGAGGATTGCGCTTCTTCGCCTAAGGTACAGCGCCTCGCGCCGACCTTCACCGGTAGCGGCGACAATACTCGCGACGCTAGTTCCTTTACCCGCAATCTCCTCCCAGCCCGCGCCGATGCCCTGCCCGCCGACTTCGTCCGCGTTGCCGGCCCCTCGATCCGCCAGGATATCCGTTACGCCGGAACGGACAATTTTCCTGTACCGCAAGCGAAGCAACGGCAAACCGCAAGCTGCTGCTCGGCGCGATGCACTCGGCCGGATTCAAGAACTATGCACGCGAATGGCGGCACCTGAACCACGATCCCTCCGCCAAGCAGCGCTTCGATTTCCCAGTCCAGCCGGATAGCGTGCCGACCAAATGCCACAGCCTTGCTTCGGCCCCGCTTGTTCCTAGATAGGTCGATGGGGATTCGCCAGCGGACGTTTGAGGGAAAATGTTTCTCCGCACCGCGAAATCAGGTCCAAGATTTTCTCCAAAACAACAAAAAAGGCAACATTTAATGCATCTAAATTCTACCAATTCGGTAGATTTGACGCGGGTTCAACGGAGGCAGAAATGACCAAACCTCGTTTCAGGAGACTGCTCGGCGCACTGGTCGCCACGTCTGTCCAGTTCGGCACGCTCGGTTTCGCGTTCGCCGATACCACCATTCTCAACGTGTCGTACGATCCGACACGCGAGCTCTACAAGGCTTATGACGAGGCCTTCGCCGCTCACTGGAAAGCCGAGACAGGGGAAACGGTCACCATACAGCAGTCGCACGGTGGATCGGGCGCACAGGCCCGGGCCGTGATCGACGGCCTCGACGCCGACGTGGTGACGCTGGCGCTCGAAGGCGATATCAACGCCATCGTCTCCAAGTCGAAAAAGATCAATCCGGACTGGCGCACGAAATTCGAGAACAATTCGGCACCCTACACCTCGACCATCATCTTCCTCGTCCGCAAAGGAAACCCCAAGGGCATCCACGACTGGAACGACCTGGTCAAGGACGGCGTCCAGGTGATTACGCCCAACCCGAAGACATCGGGCGGCGCACGCTGGAACTATCTCGCCGCCTGGGCTTATGCCAACGCCAATGACGGTGGCGACGAGGCCAAGACGAAGGAGTTCGTAGGCAAGCTCTATGCCAACGCTCCGGTGCTCGATACCGGTGCGCGCGGCTCGACGGTGACCTTCGCGCAAAAGGGCCTGGGCGACGTGCTGATTGCCTGGGAAAACGAGGCCTATCTAGCGCTCGACGAGTTCGGTGCCGAAAATTTCGATATCGTCTATCCACCGACCTCGATCCTGGCCGAGCCGCCGGTCGCTTTGGTCGACGCCAATGTCGATGCCAAGGGCACGCGCAAGGTCGCCGAAGCCTATCTGGGCTGGCTCTATTCCAAGGAAGCGCAGACGATCATCGCCAAGAACCACTATCGTCCGGCCAAGCCCGATCTGGTGCCGGTAGAGGACCTGGCCAAGCTACCGCCGATCAAGCTGGTCACCATCGACGACCCACAATTCGGCGGCTGGAAGAAAGCACAGCCTTACCATTTCGGCGATGGTGGTATATTCGACCAGATCTACAAGCCCCAGTAAGCAGTCGATATTCAGGACGATATGATCACAGCACCCGCTCGGGCGGGTTGGCGGTTTCGACAGCCGAGCGTCATTCCGGGTTTCGGATTGACGCTCGGCTTCTCGCTTGCCTACCTTACCCTCATCATCCTCATTCCGCTGTCGGGGCTGATCTGGCGCTCCGCGGCGCTGGGCTGGACCGATTTCTGGGTGATCGCCACCGACCGGCGCACCATCAACGCGCTCCGCATCAGCTTCGGCACCGCCTTTGTCGCGGCCGCCGTCAATGTCGTCTTCGGCACGCTGGTCGCCTGGGTGCTGGTGCGCTACCGCTTTCCCGGCCGCCGCATCGTCGATGCCATGGTCGACCTGCCCTTCGCGCTGCCGACGGCGGTGGCCGGCATCGCGCTGACCACGCTCTACGCGCCCAATGGCTGGATCGGCAAGCTGTTGCTGCCGCTTGGGCTCAAGGTCGCCTACACCCCGCTCGGCATCGTCATCGCGCTGGTCTTCATCGGCCTGCCCTTCGTCGTGCGCACCGTGCAGCCGATCATGGAGGAGATCGACAAGGAGGTGGAGGAGGCCGCCGCCACGCTCGGCGCCAGCCGCTTCCAGATCGTCACCCGGGTGCTGTTCCCGGGCCTGGCGCCGGCCATCGTCACCGGCTTCGCGCTGGCCTTCGCGCGCGGCGTCGGCGAATACGGCTCGGTCATCTTCATCGCCGGCAACCTGCCCTACAAGTC